>SHUT01000030.1 GCA_009691255.1 Ilumatobacteraceae bacterium | reverse complement strand
AGCTAGTGGGTTATTGATTTAGAAGTCAATTTGCGCGAGAAATCTCTACTTGTCGCTCGGAATACTCAGCCGAGCCAACGGGGTAGAAGCAGGCAAACACATGGTCGGGGCTGTTGCCAGGGGTGAGTGGTGGTTCTTGGGAATGACAGATATCGCGGGCAAAGGCACATCTCGGCGCGAATCGGCACCCCAGTGGGGGATGCACCATGTCTGGGGGTCGGCCCGGAATGGTTGCCAGGCGAGTATGTGCTGGTTGGTCCATTCGGGGGATGCTCTCAAGCAGGGCATGGGTGTAGGGCATTTTCATCTCGGCAAACAGAGTCTTTGTTGGGGCCATCTCAACTAACTTGCCTGCGTACATCACGGCGATTTCGTCAGTATTGCCAGCGACAACGCCCAGATCATGTGTCACGAGTACAAGCGACATATTTCGTTCGCGGCGTTGTTCGTTGATGAGTTCAAGAATCTGTGCCTGCACGGTGACATCGAGTGCCGTTGTTGGCTCGTCAGCAAAGAGAACTGTGGGACCACAAGCCAATGCAATTGCGATCATGACGCGTTGCCGCATACCCCCAGATAGTTCGTGTGGGTACTGACTGAGGCGACGCTCTGCTTCAGGAATACGGACATCATGCAGGAGTCTTTCAGCGGTATCCCACGCAGTTTTCTTTTCCATGCCGAGGTGGGACATGAGCGGTTCTGCAATTTGCTTGCCCACCTTCATGAGTGGGTTCAGTGATGTCATTGGATCTTGAAAAATCATCGCCATCTCACGGCCCCAGATGTTGCGCATTTCTTGAGGAGTCTTGCCAACCAAGTCCTCTCCCTGATACATCACAGCACCTTCTCGACGTGTTCCTCTGCGAGGGAGTAGTCCCATGATTGACCGCGCCAAAATAGTTTTTCCAGACCCAGATTCGCCAACGATGCCAAGCGATTTTCCGCGAGCAAGAGCAAAGCTCACACCATCAACTGCACGCACAACACCTCGCGGAGTTTCGAAGTGAGTCTTAATGCCAATGATGTCGAGAAGCATGCTCGTGTTTTCAGTATTCACAATGTCGCCTCACGAATATCAAATCGTCGTGCAATGCGGTCACCAATGATGTTGAAAGAAATCACTGTCAGTAATAAAAAGAGACATGGAAAAAGAGTTGCCCACGGCTTGGAGTCAAGGTCATCTCGGGAGATATTAATAAGTTTGCCCCACGTTTGGGGACGTTCAACACCGAGTCCTAAAAAGGCGAGTGCTCCTTCTGCGGCGATGAGGATGCCTAGCCCAGTGAAAGCAACTGTCAGCATTGTCGGCATCAGATTGGGGAGTAACTCGCGCAGAATGATTCTGCTATTTTTTGCGCCGAGACTGCGCGCCGAGAGAACAAACTCACGTTCGCGCAACGAAATAGTTTGTGCTCGAGTAATGCGAGCTAGCGGAGCAATAGCCAATACCCCGAGCGTGATTGTGATTTCCCACGGACGGGTGATTCCCCAAAACCAGATCTTTAGTTTGAGGTCATCAAGGCGATACACGATGAGCAATGCCAACAAAAGCGGAGGCAAGGCTAACAAACTGTCAACGATGATACTCACAACACGGTCAATGCGACCCCGAAAATATCCTCCGAGAATACCGATTACTCCACCCAAGAACAGGCCCATAATCGTTGAGCCGACACCGATGAGCAATGTCAACCTGGCGCCGTACACGCACCGAGAGAGCACATCAAAACTGCTCTTGTCGGTACCAAGCCAAGCCTGCGCGCCAGGACCCCAGCCGTATGACTTAGCTTTACCAGCGACTGTGATTTTTTCGCCGTAGGCCGTGATGAACGGTAATTGATACGCAAAGAGTGCACAAAAACTCAGCGTTGAGATCCAGATTGTTCCGAGTATCCATCCGATACCGCGCTTCCTGGCAATTGGCTTGGTTTCTTCGCTGGTGTCTGTATTCATAGTGCAATCCTTAAATCAATGCTCGCGCATGTCGAATGCGTGGATCAATCACGGTGTACATCAGGTCAATTCCGAGATTGGCAAAGACTACAGAAGCAACCAAGATCGCTGACAATGATTGCACAACAAAAAGATCTTTCGAGAGGATTGTGGTGATGAGCAAAAATCCCATGCCCTTCATATTGAAATATTGCTCCACCACTAATGCGCCACCAATTAGGCCGCCAATCTGAACACCGACGCTTGTCAGCACTGAAAATAATGAGTTGCGCAATGCATGTGCCCAGAGTGTGCGTTGGGGCGAGACCCCTTTGGCGTTGGCAAGTGTGATGAAGTCGCTTTGAAGGGTCGCAATCATGTCAGAGCGAAGAAGACGTGCAAAGACTGCTGCGGTGGGCAGTGATAGCACGACAACTGGCAGGAAGAAGTTTTGGAAGTGTCCGACTAAGTCATCCCACGGATAAATCTTTTCGCCGATGCGGGGGAACCAGTTCAACTTAGTGACAAAGATGTAAATAATGAATGGCGCAAAGACGAGAGCGGGCACAGAGATAAAGAAGAACGAGAAAAAGTTACCTGCTTTATCAAATCTCGAGTCTCGCTTGTATGCCTGGTATACGGCAACTGGTACAGCAATGATGAGGCCCCAGATAAGTGAATACACTCCGAGAAAGAACGTTACGAGAATATTTGGTCGCATGTATCTAGCGACAGAAATATTTTGTTGAACAGAGTATCCAAAGTCTTGGTTCCAGAGGATGCTTTTTAACCAGTACCAGTACTGGACAATGAGATTTGTGTCTAGGTGGTATCGCAGCGTCATCTCGTCTATTCGTTCTTGGCTGACGGTTCCGCCCAGCATTGTTCGCGCTGGGTCTCCAGGCGCATTGAGCCCGAGGCGCATAAGAACCATGACGCCGAATGTGACAATAAAAAAGACGAGAGAAAATTGTAAAAACCTCTGGACTAGATATCTCACGCGTTTCCCCTAGTGGACTTCATTGCGTAACGAAATCTAGTACAAGCAAAGGGCGGTCACCGAATGCTGTGGCAAACGATGACCGCCCTACTTCGCTAGTTCAGCCTGCTGTGTTGATCCATATTTCGTTCATCCAGAATTGACCGGAGAAACCAGCACCTTCGTTAATAGGGGAACCATCTGGCAACTTGGTGTTGTAGATGCCCATCACGTTTGCCTTGTGTGGCGTTGCCCAAATGGTGTACGACGTAGGAATCTGGTAGCACTCCTTGGCCATTTGACGGTTGATTGCTTCTGCAGCAGCCTTGCGCTTTGCTGGATCGGCATCACTACGCGCGATTGACAGATTTTCATCGACAATCGGGTCATTGATACGTGCGAAGTTCAACGACAAGTCACCATCTTTGACTCCAGATGCTGAGTTCCACCAGAAGTTTTGCGAGTCAACGAACAGACCAGCGTGTTGGCGCCATCCGTACATTGTGTGCTTTCCAAAGAGAGCGTTCGTAATGTACTGGTCCTGAGGGATCACTTCTACTTTGGTGTCTACGCCGATTGCAGCCCAGTATCCCTTGAGCAATTCTGCAGTTTGGTCACCAATGCGGTCTGGCGTGTGTCCGTACATCACCTCAATAGAGGTGACGCCTTTGTCGGCTTTGTATTCGTCAATCAAGGCCTGTGCACCTGCGATATCTTGCGCTGGATCAAAGCCATTGTCCTCGAGGTAGCCCTCTTGGCCTGGCGAGAAGACGCCATTAGCGATTATTCCGATGCCTCCACCAGTGAGATCAATCAACTCTTGACGGTTGCTAGCTTTTGAAAGAGCACAACGCACTCGACGATCGCCAGATGGCTGATCTTTCTTTGCCAAGTCAATCATGATGTAATTGGTCTCTGAGAAGTCTGTCTGCTCCACCATTGGGAACAGGTCTTTCTTCTCACGCAACTTGGCGATGACTTGAGAAGATGATGTGGAGAAGATATCAATCTCTCCACTTTCAAGCGCTGCACGAGTTGTCTCGCTGTCTTCAATCACTTTGAAGGTGATCTTGTCCAGGTATGGCAATTGCACGCCTGCAGCATCTTTCATCCAGTAGTTAGGGTTGCGCGTCACGACGAGTGCATCGCGAGGTGCGTAACTCTGCACGATGAATGGACCAGAACCGATTGGCTTTGTTGCCAGCGTTGGATCTTTGGCAAGAGCATCAAGCCATGCAGGAGATGCAACAATACCCCATTGACCGGTTAAGTATGACGCAAATCCTGGCCACGGAAGTGGTTGTGTTTGATCGCCGCCTTTGCCCATAAAAATAGTCAATGACATCTCGTCAACTTTGTGAATCTTGAGTTGCATTACTTTTGGATCTTTTGCACTTGGTTCTTTTGCCACATCAACGAGTGCTTTTGCAACAAGGAATCCTGTGCCGGTCGTCTGAAGGTTCTGGATAAGCGCGTCAGCATTGACGGGTGTTCCATCAGAAAACAGAATTCCGGGTCGCACCGTGATTGTCCACTCAGTGAACTCGGCATTTGGTGTAATGCTTTCGGCCAGCATGCCGTGGACTACGTTATCTTTTCCGAAGGAACCGATCGTGTCAAAGAATGTACGAGCACGTTGACTGCAATACGAGTCGCACTGCATCGTCGCTGGAATCCATGGGTTTGATACCTCTGCTTCACCCGAGACAATTATTTCTCCACCAGGTATTGGAGTCAACACTGCTTCAGCAACCGTTGTATCTGATGCTGCAACCGTTGTATCTGATACTGCGCCGCCGCCACTGCTACTGCCGCAAGCAGCAGTAATCAGAGCCATGCTCACGATCACTGTGCCAAACAATACGCCAGAGCGTCTCTTGGACCGTCCCATTACATTCATGTGTTCCCCCTGTTGATGTTCGGGCGCGGTAAACCTCGCCGAAGTAGATGTGTCAAAACTACCCCAGATATTGTGAGCCGCAAAACCGTGCTGGATATCTCACCTCAATGCCTTGAGAGCTATCTGTAGCGCAGGTAGGTTGGAACCACTCAAGTGAAGGGAATAGCAGTGGCAAATGCATGGTTTGAGACAGTGGCAATTGCCCAACAACGCGCCCAAAAGCGGCTACCTCGCTCGGTTTATGGGGCCATTGTCGGGGGTTCCCAGAAGGGTCTCACGGCAGCCGACAATCTGAGCGCATTTGACGAATTGGGGTTCGCCCCCCATATTGCCGGTCTGTCGAACGAGCGCACAATGGCCGTTACGGTGATGGGTCAGCAGTTATCGATGCCCGTCATCATGTCGCCAACTGGAGTGCAAGCAGTTCACCCTCAGGGTGAACTTGGGGTTGCTCGTGCAGCCGCCAACCGCGGTGTGGCGATGGGTCTGAGTTCTTTTGGGAGTCGCTCAGTTGAAGAAGTCTGTGCAGTGAACTCACAAGTTTTATTCCAGATGTACTGGTCTGGCGATCGCGACACAATGATTCAGCGGCTGCAACGCGCTCATTCGGCGGGTGCCAAAGGAATCATCGTGACTTTGGACTGGTCGTTCTCTGATGGACGCGACTGGGGGAGTCCTTGGATCCCAGAAAAAATTGACATCAAAGCCGCTGCTAAATTTGCACCACAAGTGCTTGCCAGGCCCAAATGGTTGTGGAGCTTTGCCAAGACACTTCACCTGCCCGATCTTGCTGCGCCCAATATGGCTCCTCCCGGAACAAAGCCACCGACATTCTTTGGTGCGTATTTTGAATGGATGCAGAGTACTTTGCCGACGTGGCAAGACATTGCATGGTTGCGTTCGCAATGGGACGGACCATTCATGGTCAAAGGAGTATGTCGCGTCGATGATGCCAAGAGAGTCGTTGATCTGGGAGCAACTGCTTTATCTGTGTCAACTCATGGCGGGAATAATCTTGACGGAACACCTGCGCCCATCCGCAATGTGTCGGCCATCGCCGATGCTGTTGGTCATGACATTGAGGTTCTTCTTGATGGTGGCATTCGTCGCGGCAGTGATGTCGTCAAGGCTCTTGCGCTCGGCGCTAAAGCAGTGATGATTGGTCGTGCATACTTGTGGGGACTCGCCGCAAATGGCCAGGCTGGTGTAGAAAACGTACTCGACGTCTTGCGTGCAGGAATAGATTCTTGTCTACTCGGACTTGGGAAAAAAGATGTGAGCGAGTTGAATCGAGACGATATCATCGCCCCAGCAAATTTTTTCCGCTCACTAGGCATGTGAGCAAATTAATTACTTGGTAAACGCGGGGTAGTAGTTCTCTGGCCCCATCGCTCGAATCTCACTTAGCCAGTCGCTTTCAAATGGCCACTCATCTTGGCCACCTTCTCCTGGCCCTTGCCAGAAACGTGCAAATGGCCCGGCTTCTGGAGGCGGCACTAATGACCAGGCTTGCCGCTTGTACGAGAAGTTTTCTGGTTGCAAGCGATGTGCCTCGCGGAAATGAGTAATTGCCGCGTCTTTATCGCCTGCATTCCACAAATGCTGAGCCAACGAAAAGTGTGCTGCTGCACTAGCGACGGAGGGGTCTCGTTTGCCAGAGCGGGCAACGACTTCGTCAGGCGACAAGACGTATTCACTTGACGCACCGTTCTTGACCCAATCACGCAAGGCGATCTCGTATGCATTTGGGTCGAACTTAATTTTCATGGCTTCGGTCATGATGTCTGTCATGCGTTGAGGTAGTCCATCTGGCACGGTTGTTCCGCGTGGCTGACGCGACGGCAGAGATGCGGGTTCAGCAGGACGAACAATGACACCTTCTTCGTTGATCCAGACACCGTTGGGAATATTAATGACTCCAAAAAGTGACGCCATCACATGGTCAACATCAACAAGTGATGGATGTTCTGGCGATGCTGCTTCGATGAACGGTCGACAGGCTTCTGCGCCTAAAACTTCAAGTCCAACTGTGACTATTTCAAGACCGAGTGGATGAAGTTCTTTTCTTAAGGCCTGCCACACTGGCAGGTCACCAGAACAACCTCAATACGGCGCCCAAGAAACAATTAGTACTTTTTGTCCGCGCAACGACGACAATGAGAATATGTTTCCGTTGACATCGGGTAATTGTAATTCAGGAGCGACTGCGCTTGGCAGAGTGTGTCCAGAGAGAGATGCAGGGCCGAGTGCCCACACCCCAGAGTGATGCACAATCGGCATTCCTAATCGCGTCGCAACAATTTCGACATCAACATTGCCATGAGTAACGGCGTCGGAGAGTGGCACGCAGATCTCCCCGAGACACGCGCCTTCTGGCTTGATCGCCCAGCCCGTTCCTTTTTCAAACTCACCGACAGGTACTGACAATGACTTAAGAATCATGCCCCGACAGTAGCACTCTGTTGAGGTCAGCGAATGTGGGCCAAGAGACGCGCAGCGATTTGAGAGCCGTGTGTGTCTTGCAAAAAATGGCGAGCCCCGACGATTTCTTCAAACGTGGAATGGGGAATGAGTGATGACCACTTGCGACCCCAGTCAGTGACAAAGACAAAGTCTTCGACTCCCCACATAAAGTGCACGGGAATCTGAAGAGCATTAATGAGAGCAAAGTTCTCTTCTTGATTGGCAGAATCACCCGAGACTGCGTCGTGGGCGGGGATGCTCATCGGAAACCGATATGGCCCAGCATGGGCAACGCGGCCTAGGCCATCAAAAGGTGCGTCGTAGGCTTTTTTGACGTCGGCAGATTCACCTATATATAGAGGTGTTTCACCCATCAGGGATGGGCGCAAGGTTTCTTGTGGAGTCATGCGACCCGTCGCCATCACCATCAAACCCCCCAAAGAAAACTTCTCTGGAATATTGGTCTCCAAGAGTCCACCCGGGGTCCACTGTTCGATCCATTGCAAAATCCCCGCGGTGTATTCGTAACCATCGTGATGCAGCCATGTATTCATAATCACGAGCCTCGAAAATCGTTCAGGCATATGGGCGACCTGGGCAAGGCCAATGGGGCCGCCCCAGTCCTGCACCATAATTGTGATTGCGTTCAGATCAAGTTTCTCTATGAGAGATTTCATGTTTGCCGTGTGTTGGGCAATGTTGTACCACGCAGCGTCAATGACCTTGTCGGAGCGACCAAACCCGATGTGATCGGGAGCAATGCATCGGTATCCGGCTGCAGACATATCTTTGATGATGTGCCGATACAGGTACGACCATGTGGGCATGCCATGCAGCATCAACACGACTCGTCCATCGCGTGGGCCTTCATCTATGTAGTGCATACGCAGTCCATTGACATCGATGTAGTTCGGAGCGTAGTCGAAGCCTTCTAGGTCGAGGAAATTTTCATCTGGTGTGCGTAGAAATTCTGGTGTTATCATCATGCTCCAAAAGCGAATACGAAAAATATATTTGCGTCGATAGTCTACTCGACTCGCAACACAGGAAAACTGGCATGCATCATGTGAGCGGGGAGCGTGATTGAAGCACCGTTGCGCTCAAGTTCGAGTGCATAACCCAATACGTGGACGTTGCCGCGAGGAAGTTCTTCAATCGTGATGACCGCTGATGAAGGTTGTCCGAGGACAATTGCATAGGCACATTGATCAACGCCCATCGTGCACCGTACAACGAGACCATCGTCAGTGCGTAGCGTCGGCGTGTGGTGTGGACGTGACCCAAATATTGCATCACCATTAGTCGTGAGCCAGTTTCCGATATCGGTGAGCCGTTGTTGTTGTAAAGTCGGGATATCTCCATTGGGCATTGGACCAATATTGAGCAGCAGGTTTCCGCCATCAGCAACTGTGTTTATCAGCAGATGAATAAGTTCTTCGCTCGTTGCATATGTTGAGTCATCTTCAAGTTGGTTGTAACCAAAACTGGTACCGATCCCCCTACACACCTCAAACTTCTTGCCTGGAACTGTCAAGCCCGAAGAGTATTCCGGAGTAATGAAATCAGAATGTGCTGTTCCTTGAGCAACGCCAATCATGTCAAATCGGTCATTCACGATTCCTTCAGGTCGGGCATTATAAAAATCAGCAATTAGTTGTGCAGCGCCATCACCGCCACCTGGCCAACCGACATCGTTCCACAGCAAATCAGGGGAGTATCTCTCGATCAATTCGCGATAGTGCGCGGTTGCATAGTCCTTGTATTGGCTTGATTGTGGCGTGGCCATCAGCATGCTCAGCCAACCGTTAAAGCCAAGTCCTTGGAACGTGAGGTCAAGACCTCCGCAGTAATACAAACCAATTCGCATACCAACGCTTCGTGCCGCAGCGGTTGCCTCTCCAACAAGATCACGGCTAGATGTATAAGCACGACCTTTATATGGATTCTCAATACGGCTTGGCCACATCAATGCCCCATCAATATGCTTTGTTCCCATCACGATATATTTAGCGCGCGTCTGCCTGAGGGTGCTTGCCCACTCGTGCGATTGCCACTGGGCGGTGGAGTTGAAAAACTCTGTGACAAAATCGTCGTACGGTTTATCGCCATAAACCTGATCGTGGTGTTTTTGCACAGAAGATCCCTCGATAGCAAGTGAGTTCACGTACCACTCTGCATATGGTGATTCAGCAAATGCAGTTTTTTCGCCGTATTTTTGTGTTTGCACAAATAGGTCTTCAGCAAGCGGAGCAAAAGCCGGAACAGAGGACGGATACCAATGGATAAATATCCCAAATTTGGCATCATCAAACCATTGGGAGTGGGGGCGCTGTCGAACCGAATCAAACGTTCCTATAAATTCTTCCATTCATAAAAACTACTAACCCCTCTAGCTCGTTAGTGCAAAAACTGGTTTTGCCGCTGGCGGCTATTGGAGTTCTTCTGAGGACTTCGCGGGCGGCGCGAGGGTTCAGTGCGGGTTTTTTGAGATTTAGCCCTATTTGTCAAAATCCTGCTTAGCGGTTATGAAATCATTTTAATTAGAAGGTCTTTGTGCATGATGAGATCTTCAGGATCATCTGGTTGTTCTGCTTCTCCGTAGGCGATCTGCCTGCCTGATGTTCGGATCGAGATGGCAGCGAATCTCATTGCACCGTAAACCTCATACCAATGCAAGTCGCCGATGTTGAATCCACCTGCAGCTACATAGTCGGCGAGTACATCGGCGGGCAACATGAAATCAGGAAACCCAGCCATTCCGTAGTTGACTGCAAGATTCTGAAAAAAGCGATGCATGAACGACATCCAGCCAACATCTATTCCGGCTGGAGCAAGGTTGACCATTTCCCAGTCAAGCACCGTCACTGGTCGAGTTCGATCATAAAGAATATTGCCAATACGTGCATCGCCCCATGACAACACGGTTGGTCCGGGATTAGTTGGCGTATTGGCATCGAGCCAGTCAAATGCGGCTTCAATAGTTGGGTATCTGATGTCGCTGCGGGCCCAATCGTAGTAGTTGTGTTGTTCTTCCAATAAGCGTTGTAGTGGGTTGTCGCTGTTTGGTGCTGCAAACGTTGTATCTGCTCCGTCAAGCGATATGGCGTGCAGCTGAGCCAAGATGTTGACAGAGTTTCGCTGTAGTTCACGCAATTCTGTCGGTGAGAAATCATCCATCACGCTTCCGCCAAATGTGTAAGGCATCATGTCAGGTGGTGCGTTGCCATCGACGCGGTCCATTATAAAAAATGGGTCACCCAAGAGATCTTCAGACTCTTCGGTGAAGCGAATATTAGGGACTGGAACGGAAGAGCGAGCGGCAACGAGTTGCATCGCTTTGACTTGTGCGCCAAGATCATATACCGGGAATACGGGCCAGTCATCCATGCTGGGACGGATACGCGCAACCATTGGTTCAGCAAGTCCCTTGTGATGCAATGTAAATAAAATTGTCTCGCTGCTCATGCCGGTTCCAATAGGAATAGCAACATCGCTAATTGAGCACGGATGTTTGAACTTGTCGGTAAACCAAGCCTCAAGCGAGTGAGCGATGTCTTGAGGATTTCGTTTTGAAGGTAATGGCATGTCAGCGTACGTAAAGAATGTGTTCAAATCTGTCAGCGATGCGCCAGCCGTCTTTGGTGCGTACGACTTTGTCTTGATACCAGCCGTTGGCTTCCATATAAATTGGCGTATCACCCGGAATGCGCATCACCATTTTGTACATTGAGCGAACTAACGCCGAATCATCACCAGTAAAAGTCACTATTGCGTTGCTGGCTTGACTTGAAGTCACGTCAAACATGCCAAATGTATTTTGCAACCACTCGGCGGCCTGCGCCGGTGTGCCAGCGATGCCACCTGCAGTTGTGTAGTCGGCATGTGCGTCGGGAGTAAAAGTTGCTAACCATGCATCCCAATTGCGGTCAAGCATCGCAAAGGAGTAGGCGTTAAGGAGTTCGACGATGAGTGCGCGGTCTTCTGTCTGTGTCATTGTGTCCCTTTGTGTGAGAGCCAGGCGAGGCAATCTAAAATCTACTCAGCCCAACTGACTTCCGAGAATCGAGATAAAAGACACCATTTCGCCTGGGTATCCACCCAGATTATGCGTTAGGGCCAAGGTGCGATCGGTGCTGATTTGTCTATCTGGACCCGCCTCGCCACGTAGTTGCAACCACGCCTCAAACATCATGCGCAAGCCAGATGCTCCGACTGGATGACCAAAAGATTTGAGGCCACCATCTGGGTTGACGGGAAGTTGGCCGTTGAGATCGAATCGGCCATCCAGGATGTCTTGCCACGCTGTGCCACGTTCGCTAAATAACAGATCCTCCATCAGCACTAATTCGGTAATTGTGAAACAATCATGTACTTCTGCGAGTGCGATCTGGGCGCTCGGGTTGGTGATTCCAGCCTGCGCGTATGCGTCAACCGCACACGCTGCAATCTCTGGAAACGTGGTGTAGTCGTACGCTGGATCAGTAAGACCTGAGCCATTACCCGCCACAAACGAGAGAGCTTTAATAAACAAGGGCTTGTCCGTGTATTTATGCGCATCTTGGGCACGACACACAATTGCTGCCGCCGCACCATCAGCAACACCAGCGCAGTCAAATAGTCCGAGTTCTCCGGCTATCTTTGGAGAGTTCTTGATGGTGTCCATTGATATTTCTTTGCGGAACTGTGCACGAGAATTGCGCGCGCCGTTGTAGTGATTTTTCCAGGCAACACGAGCAATTGCTTCACGAAGTTCAATCGGGTCAACTCCAAACTTATTGCCGTATGCGGGTGCCACCATCGAAAACATCGCTGCCGCAGTGAGCGTGCGTCCAGTCCCGTCGTTAGGTGGAGGAGTGGCGTTCAGCCCCTGGAAACCACTGTCCTTGGTTTTTTCGACTCCGAGTGCCATTGCAACGTCGTATGCACCACTTGCCACGGCATAGGCGGCCTGACGCAATGCCTCGCTGCCAGTGGCGCAGTAGTTCTCAACGCGAGTGACGGGCTTATTTTGCAACTGCAGTGGGCGAGCAAGTGTGATGCCGCTCATTCCGCCCTGTGCAGTGCCCAGCCAATACGCGTCAACCCCGTCTTTATTGATTCCTGCCGATGAGTAACACTCGTTCGCCGCATTAACGATTAAGTCATCAAGGCCAAGGTCCCAGTGTTCGACAAAATTTGTGCAACCCATACCGATGATGGCTATTTGGTCTTTAATTCCGTGTGATGCCATGAGTTGTCTCCAGTTGTCTGACGCGTTACGGCGTGCGAACCAATGTTGCTTTCCAGAAGTAGTTAGGGATGTCGTCGATGACAGAGAGCCGACGGAAAGTCATTCGTACGCGTGTGCCAATTGATATCTCGTCTACATCAATGTCGCACAACTCAACGGGGAAACGACCACCACCATCAAAGTCAACCACGGCAAACACAATGGGCGGACTAGGAGAATATGCAAGTCGATCAACTGTGAAGGTGGCGATTGTTCCGAGAACATTGGCCATCGGGGCATCTTGCATGTTGTCAGTACGTTGTCCGTCTGCAGATACGCGTAGTGGTGGCAAATGCACTGCTCCGGTCGTGGTGTCTCGTGATCCGACAAATCCGTATTTCCAGTTCTCGCTGCGAGCAGAGGCTGTTGCAGACACACGCTGTGGCTCGGGGCGACGTGGTGGCTCGATCGCTAACATTGTTCGCCAGCTCAAGAAGCGTCCGTAAGAAATAGGGGCACCGCACGCCACTTGTTGGGCGACAGTGGTATCGGGTTGAGCAAGTGGCAGATATTTTGTCGTACGAAAGAGCAACACATCAGCGCCATCTGTGAGCGATACCAATGCCACGATTTGCTCTGGCTTAGATTGTTCGAGGAGCATTGCCAACAGCACGCCTGGCTGAGCAGCACCGGTGAGACCAATAGATGATGACAAGTTATCAAGAACTTTTGCGACGCCAAGTTTGGCTGCGACCGTTGAAGAGATGCGAGCACTTGGTGACGAAACTGCAACCATTGCAACATCGGATGCTTGTATACCGGCATCTTGGAGTGCTT
This sequence comes from Ilumatobacteraceae bacterium, assembly GCA_009691255.1. GTDB lineage: Bacteria > Actinomycetota > Acidimicrobiia > Acidimicrobiales > Ilumatobacteraceae > UBA2093. Next base: position 6,215 of record SHUT01000030.1, on the reverse strand, counting down.
GTTTCCAGGCGCGTTGTCCGAGTGGTAAGTATGTGACTTCGCTAAATTTTTCATCCCAAGTTTTGGTGCGCTGACTGCCCGGAGCTCGCCAGCGGTCGATGAATTCTTCTGTTGCACTTGCAGCCCCGATGAATTCTGCAGCAAGCGCTGTATCGGTGTCGTCGCATATCACGAAAGCCGCCGCTGCATCGCCGCTGTTTGCTTCTTCAGAACTTCCAGCAAGACCGGTGCGAATATCTGCGCTCGCAACAACGGAAACGCCTTGCGATCGCATCGCAAGGATGAGTCCTCCCATCGCACTGCGAACACTGCTGCCAAGATCAATGGCGAGCGCTGAGTCATCAAGACGCAAGGCGGCATGCACAACAGTGGCGTTGGTCTTGTCTGCGTAGGTGGGGCTGACCGTTGCAAACATCAGTTGTGTCGGCGTCGCTGATGCTTGGCGCAGAGCAATACGTCCAGCCTCGACCGCCATTGTGGTGGGGTCTTCGTCAAACGACGCAACGGTGCGCGTTCCTTTGCCACCGCCCTGTCCGACGAACAACGCGATCTGGGTCTTGTCTAATCGACGGTACGGCAGGTACGCGCCCCATGAAGAAATTCCTCGCACCCCATAATCCTACGACTCCAATTGCGCCTGCCCCCCTGCCAAGGGGTGGCGTTGGGTTACGGTTTACACATGCAGTTGGGAGACATTGGTAATGCTGGAGCCGCCGCCGAGGGCAAACCCCTTGATGGTGTGCGCATTCTGGCTCTAGAGCAGATGCAGGCTCTTCCGTATGCCACTCAACTTTTGGCGCGCCTCGGAGCAGATGTCATCAAAGTAGAGCATCCAAGTAGTGGTGATTTGGCGCGTGGTTCGATGCCGACGATGGTGCAGCCAGATGGTGGCAAGGCGGGTGCAACGTTTTTGCGCAATAATTTGAACAAGCGTTCCATCACGGTTGATCTAAAAAATCCAGCAGGCCGAGAACTTATTTTGCAACTTGCTCCCAAGTTTGACATTGTGGCAGAAAATTTCAAGGGTGGCGCATTGACGCGAATGGGTCTTGGATATGACGACATTCGTGCGGTGCACCCAGCAGTGGTGTATTTATCGATATCTGGTTTTGGCAATACCGTTGAGACACCATACGGCGCTTGGCCAGCGTATGCAGCGGTAGCAGAGGCGATGAGTGGTGTCTATGAATGGAAACGTCAACCACACCAGCCTCCATCTGTCAGTCCCGTCGGCGCACTTGGTGATATCGGAACAGCATTGTTTGGGATCATTGGCGTGCTGGCCGCACTGCGCCATCGCGACAACACCGGACTCGGACAGTACGTAGATATTTCGATGTTTGATGCAATGGTTTCGTTTGCTGATGTCGTCGTCAACTGGTGGTCAATGGGCGAACGACCAGAACCCGGCGCTGGACTTAAAATGATTATGGATGGATTTATGGCGAGTGATGGTTGGTTCATCGTGCAATGTGGACGAGAACATGAGTTTGAAAAGTTCGTAACAGTGATTGGCGCCCCGCAATTGGCAACAGATAGTCGTTTTGCGACACGTGAGGGATGGCGCACGCATATCGATGTCATCAGACAAGCGGTGTTGGTGTGGGCTGCAGATAAGACATCAGTTCAAGCGTGTCATCTGCTGAGTAGTGCTGGAGTCGCCGCTGGACCGGTGCTGAGTGCGCAACAAGTCATGGATGATCCACATATTGATGCACGAAACATGCTGGTTCGTATTCCGCGCACAGATGGAATAGCAGAACCTATTGTGGTGCCAGGAAATCCCGTAAAGATGACAGGCATGGCCGATGGTCCCGACACAATGCCGCCGATGTTGGGTCAACATACCGACAGTGTCCTGATAAGTGAATTAGGACTGAACGCTGACGACATTGCCAGACTGCGCAATGTCGGAGCAATTGGCTAGGACGGTCACTTAGTCATCTAGCGATGTGGTATCAAGTTGGTCCAGAAGTTTGGTGCTGCGTAAAAAGAGAATGATTGCAAGGTAAATACAGGAGTCAACGGCGATAACTGATCGAACGCTAAACATGTCTCCAAAAAATCCGATTGCAAATGAACCCATTGGGATGCCTCCCATGACTCCGAGTAAATAAAAACTCATTGCGCGTCCGCGCATGCGGTCGGGGACAAGTCCTTGAATCAAGGTGTTTAGTGCAACTGCCATTGTGAGATGGGCCATGCCGCTGATGAAATAGCCAAGTAAGCCGATCCAATAAATACTGCTCGCTGCAATCATTGATGTTGAGATGCAGTAGAGCACCAGACTCGTCATCACTGTTTGAGAACGCTTGAACCTGCCCACACTTTTAGTGGCGTAGATACTCGCCAATGTAGAACCAACACCGAGTGCGGTCATGAGACCGGCGTTATCAGTGCTTGGGTGATGAAACACTCGCGCAGAGACAGCAGCGGCCACAAATTGTAACGATTGTCCGAAGGCACTGCTGATGAAGGCCAATATGACTGCCAATCGCAACGGCAGATGACGCCACATGTAGGAAGCACCATTTAGCATTGCCTGTTTTACCGTGAGATCACGAGACGCCGTTGATCCGACGCGCGTCTTGACAATCAGCAAGACGCTGATAACCAAAATATAAGTTGAAGCGTTGCACAAGATTGCTGCACCGATACCAAAAGTGCCGATGACGATTCCAGCTAGGCCAGGTCCAATCATGCGGGCGACAGTAAATTGCACTGAGTTCAGGCGTACTGCGTCGAGCATGTCTTCTTCTGGCACAAGCGATGGCACAAATGCTTGCCAAGTTGAGGCGCCATAGCCAGTGGCGATGCCGTTCAGAAATCCGATGCCAACAATGCGCCAGGGTGTGAGTTGATCAATCGAATACAAAATGAAGAGAGAAAAACTTGCACTCATCTGAACCGATTGGGTCATCATCAGCATTTTTTTTCGCGAGAATCGATCGGCAATAACTCCGGCGTGCGGAGTTAGAAGCACTGCCGGCAAAGATCCGATGAGAGACGAAAACCCAAGCCACGTCGCTTGCCCTGTGAGATCAAACAAGAGGGCAGGGATAGCGACCATCTGCATCCAGGCCGCACCATTAGAGATTGCTGCTGCAATAAAGAACCAACGAAAAGATTTGTGACGGAAAACGCTTCTAGATGATCTTGTGTGGGGATGTGCGGCCATTGCTTGAGCCCCTAACTCGCCATCAAGGTCGTCAGTGCTCACAAGTCGGCAAACGGCATATCAAGGTTGGGGACTTGTAGTCCACCATCGACAGCAAGAATTTGCCCAGTGACGTAACTAGAAGCAGGGGACGCCAAATACAACACAGCAGCAGCGATGTCATCGGGTTGTCCGATTCGACGCATCGGAGTGCCACTCTCAAGGGCATTGCGAATGTCATCGTTGGTCATCACGATTGCCAATGCGTCAGTAAGTATTGCTCCTGGTGCAACGGCATTAACTCGAATGCGCGGATTAAGTTCTGCTGCGAGTAGTCGAACAGAGTGATCGACGGCAGCTTTCACTGATCCGTAGACCGCGTAGCCGCGTCCGACGACATGGCCAACGGCAGATGAGATCATGATGATGCTGCCGCCATCGGCGGCCAACATATGGGGCACTGCGGCTCGTGCCAATCGAAGACCTGTTGTGACGTTGCGCTCCCATGCGTCGGCAAGAATTGCATCTGTTGCACGTAAGAATTGTCCTGGCATTGCACCACCAACAACATTGACAACAATGTCAAGACGACCCATCTCGGTGGCAGCCCGATTAACCGCTGCCGTTACTGCCTCTGTGTCCATTGCATCGCACTTAATTGCAAGCGCACGACACCCACGAGCACGAACCTGTTGGGCGACATCGTCAATTTGGTCTTGTGAGCGAGCCAACACAACAACGTCGGCACCAGCATCAGCAAGAGCAAGTGCACTGGCTGCACCAATGCCCCGCCCGGCACCATTAAGCAAAGCCACTTTTCCGTCTAGGCGAAATTGATCAAGGATGCTCATTTTATTCTGCTTTCTTTAGATCATCCAGCGCGACAGCGAATCGATCACGCAGTTTGGCTTTGCGCCACCATCTGTTTCAATAGTGATTCGAATTGTTGTTTGCACGCCATTGGTTATGTCGGTAACGGCAATGAGTTCTGCCCCCGCACGAATACGTGTGCCCACCACGACTGGGGCGGGGAATCTCACTGAGTCAGCGCCGTAGTTGATGCCCATTGACACATCTAGCACCTCAACAATTTGTGGCAAAAACATATTAGAGAGCGACAACGTTAGATAACCGTGGGCGATCGGCGCCCCGAACGGCCCGTTTTTAGCTTTATCGATGTCTACATGGATCCATTGGTGATCGCCAGTGGCATCGGCAAAAATATCCACTCTGTCTTGTGTGATTTCAAGCCAATCGCTGTAGCCAAGATGTGTTCCAAGTGCAGAGCGTACGGCGTCGATTCCGCGCAGTGTTGTGACTGCCATGACTACGCTCCAAGATTCTTGAGCGTTGTTTCGGCTTCGTCCATAATGCGCGCAATGAGTTCTGCACATGTTGGTAAGTCATTAATTAAACCAACAACTTGTCCGCTTGCCATTACTCCGGATTCGATTTTGCCATCTACGAGTGATGCCTTGAGGAGCATGGGGGTATTGGCAGCCATCAGCATTTGTGTGTAGGTAAGCTCCATTGACTTGCGCATCGCGAGACCCTCGCGCAGCATGTCGGTGAGTTTTGCGCCAGTAAGTTTGCCAAACTTCAAAGCATTGATTGCTGCGCGCGGCAAGGCTGTGAGGCGACCACCTGTACTTTCTAGATGGTCCACAAGTTCGGTGCGCAAAACTCGGTGTGGCACACCGTCTACTTCCGTGGTGACGACTGTTCCTTGTACATTTTTAGTGAGGTAATACTGTTTCACAGAATCCGGAACAGTGGAGTCACTTGTTAGCAAGAACCGTGTACCCATTGCAACGGCATCTGCACCATAGGCGAGCGCAGCAACGAGTCCTTGTCCGCTGAAAAATCCACCGGCTGCAATCACCGGTACACGACCGGCAACGGCGTCTACAACATCGGGCAACAGAATGGATGTTGGAACGGAACCTGTGTGTCCGCCACCTTCTCCGCCCTGCACAAGTACAGCATCAACACCCCATTCCAGAACTTTTTCGGCGTGTCGCCGTGCTCCAATTGATGGAATAACTAATACCCCGGCGTTGTGTAGGCGCTCGATAAGTCGTTGCTGTGGTGCTTGAGCAAATGATGCCACCCGAATATTTTGTTCGATCAAAAAATCAATGCGTTCGTCAATATCAGCAGAGTCTGCGCGCAGGTTGACACCAAAGGGGCGCGTCGTTCGTTGCTTCACTTGCGCAACTGCAGTACGCAATTCATCCATGTTCATCGTGGCGCTAGCGAGTATTCCCAACGCGCCTGCATTAGCAGTAGCCGATACCAAACGGGCACCCGCAACCCAGCCCATTCCAGTCTGCACGATCGGGACATCTACCCCGACAAGGTCACAAAACTTGGTGTGCAAAGATGCGTGCATTGTTAAGCCACTTCGCGATGTCGAAGACCATGCGGATCTAAGCGATTAAGAGTTGCAAGTTCTGATTCATTTGGCGCGCGTGAGATAGGTACATCAGAGCCAATCTCAAGCACAAAGCCAGTGTTGGCCACAACGTCATCGACCAAAACGCCTGGATGAACGCTCAGCAGGCGCATGGTGTGAGTGAGCGTCTCGAAGTCAAATACAGCCAAGTTGGTAATGACGCGAGGAAGCCGATGATGCCGCATCACGGTGTCCCCAAGTTGTGCTGCACGGTCGTATCCGAGGCCGCTCACCATGTCGACTTTTTCGACGAAGACTTTGGTTGTTTGTTTAGGGATAAAAAAACTTGTGGCATGGCTGATGGTGTTGCCGGGTCCGCCACGCACTCCAAGGAGCTGTGCTTTTGGTTGTTTCCATGGACCGATGTTGGCGATATTGGTATTGCCGAAGCGATCGATCTGGCTCGCGCCCATCATCACATGTCGACGACCGCTCCACACGGTGTCGAACACACTGCGAAATGGGATCCAGCCTTCAATCACTTTGTCAGAGCCACCGAGAGGCAAGTCATTGCCGACAAAAAATGCCTCACCGTCGCTGACGAGTAAATCTGGTTCAAAGGTTGCTCGTGCTAGTCGGGCACCAAGCATCGGAATTGTCCCC
>SHUT01000029.1 GCA_009691255.1 Ilumatobacteraceae bacterium | reverse complement strand
AGTGCGCCCTCTGGGGTTCGAACCCAGGACCTGCGGATTAAGAGTCCGTTGCTCTACCAGCTGAGCTAAAGGCGCGTCAGGCATTCATCATAGAACGAATGCCCAGAGATTAAGAATTACACGGTTTCTCAAGTATTTTGAGTCACCATTATTAGGGGTGATATTTGGGGTGAACGAGGGGTCTCGAACCCCCGACCTCCAGGACCACAACCTGGCGCTCTAACCAACTGAGCTACGCCCACCATGACGAACTTGTATTGTGCCACGCCTAGCGCACAGAGCCAACTTCTATAGGTCTTTAGCAACATCCATCCCACTTATTAAAAGAGTGGAAATACCCTACGATTTTCACGATAGAGTGGTGTCAACTCGAATAGGGGCTGATAAATGAACGCGATCTCATCCGCGTTGCAGAACAACTTGGCAGAACGCGCCAAGAACATCACACGTCGCGAATTGCAGGTCTACTCTGACCGCACCAAAGCTTCGCAAGCGGCTAACTTGCGAGCTCGCAAGGTCTTGCCGATGGGAGTGCCGTCTAGTTTTCAGGCGTACGACCCGTATCCGATTGTGGCAAAACGTGCTCAAGGTGGCTGGATCGAAGACGTTGATGGTCATCGCTACATCGACTACAACCTTGGCTTTGGTGCGCTGTTTGCAGGGCATTGTCATCCCCTTGTTCAAGAGGCGATGGCACATCAAATTGATAACGGAACATTGTTTGTGTCGCCGTGCGAATCCAATGCCGATGTTGCAGAACTTCTCATTGAGCGCTTCGGGCTGCCAATGTGGCGGTTCACTAACTCAGGTACAGAAGCAACTATGGATGCCATTCGCGTGGCGCGAGCAATCACAGGGCGCGATCACATCGTCAAAGTAGAGGGTGGCTATCACGGTCATCATGATGAAGTCATGATTTCAATGAAGCCGGCCCTTAGCGCTGCCGGTGACGCATCATCTCCAACGCCGGTTCCGGCAACTGCGGGTATTACGCAAGCGGTGTTGCGCGACACAATCGTGATTCCATACAACGACTCAGAGGCACTAGAACGAGTACTTAAATCTGGCACCGTTGCCTGCTTCATCGTCGAGCCAGCGATGCAAAACATCAGTATCTGTTTGCCTGAAGACGGTTACCTGCAACAGGTTCGCGAGATAACTCGCAAATACGGAACCATGCTTATTTTTGATGAAGTAAAAACTGGCATTACTGCTGGATGGTCTGGGGCAACTGGTCACTTCGGCGTTACTCCTGACTTGGTATGTCTGGCTAAAAGTATTGGCGGTGGACTCCCCATCGGAGCCTTTGGTGGCTCACAAGAATGCATGGATCAAATCACATCTGGCAAAGTTCTTCATCTGGGCACATACAACGGAAACCCGTTATCTATGGCTGCAGTAAAAGCGGTGTTGTCGCAAGTGTGCACCAAAGAAGCAACGCTTGAAGCAATCTCGCGCAACCAGAGCATTGTCGCAGAGTGTGATGCCATTATCGCAAGGTCTGGTGTTCCCGCACATACTGTCAACCTTGGAGCCAAGGCTTGTGTTACATGGTCAGCCACGCGCGTGCGCAATTACCGTGACTACAAGGCGACTGATTTTGATATTGCATTTGCCCAGTGGCTGCATCACATCAATAGGGGACTGATGTTGCCACCAGGTCTTGACGATCAGTGGTTGTGTTCGATTATGCATACCGAGTCAGACACGCGCCGTGTTGCTGAAGTCTTCGAACAATTTGTTGATGAACTCATCGCTTAATACTGCACCACGACCTTCGATTGTGCGCATGATTCTGCGTGGATTATTTCGACGTTGTGCATGGTGCGGAGGCAAAGGCGCATTTTTTAATTCATGGTTTAAGAAAAATGATTATTGTAATACGTGCGGAATGAGCTGGAAGCGCAACTTGCAGGGTTTTGAGTTGGGTGCAGCCACTATGGGAGTGTTCATCACCTTTGGGGCAATCCTGGCGTGGATGGTGATTGGTGGTCTCGCTGGATTTTCTGTCGTCTTGTTGTTGAGCGGAGCAGCCATGCTGGCAATCACGCTTCCCATCTTTGGTTATCCCATCACTTACACCGTGTGGTTTGGCGTTGATTTGGCCATGCATGCCCCTGAGGCGGCAGATCTTGAGCAGGCCAACGCCCACCTTTTGGGGCTGTCCTCAAAATAATCCGCGACAATGCTTGACCGAACACCTGTTCGTAGTTAGACTGTGCTTGTTCGAACATAATGGCTCAATCCGGGCCCAGTTGTTGCAAGGGACTCGCTCAGCCAGGGCGACAAACCCTGCCACACCGGGTCTTTAGGGTTCCGTTTCCACCACGAGGGCTGGCGCTCTCACATCATCACCATTCATCAGCGCAAACCAGCTGATGTGTCAGAAAGGCACAACATCATGAGCGAACAAACACCAGAACGAGCCAAGGCACTTGAGGCGGCTCTCGCCAGTATCGAAAAGCAGCACGGTAAAGGGTCCATCATGCGCATGGGCGAAAAGGGCTCTATGAACGTAGAGACCATCTCAACTGGCGCTTTACCCCTTGACCTAGCGCTCGGAGTCGGCGGTTTGCCCCGCGGTCGCGTCATTGAGATCTACGGACCAGAAGCGTCTGGTAAATCCACGCTGGCAATGCATGTCGTGGCCGAGGCGCAACGCAATGGCGGAATATGTGCCTATATCGATGCTGAACACGCCATGGATCCGGCCTACGCAAAGGCGATTGGTGTTGACATTGATCAACTGTTGATCTCACAACCAGATACCGGCGAACAAGCTCTAGAAATCGCCGACACGCTGGTTCGTTCCGGAGCACTTGATGTAATCGTAATTGACTCGGTAGCAGCTCTCACTCCGCGTGCAGAAATTGAAGGCGAAATGGGCGACAGTCACATGGGTCTTCAAGCACGTTTAATGAGTCAAGCCTTGCGCAAGCTCACGGCCAACCTCAATAAGTCCAAAACTGTTCTGATCTTCATCAACCAGTTACGTGAAAAAATTGGCGTCATGTTTGGTTCGCCAGAAACAACCACGGGTGGTCGTGCGCTCAAGTTCTATTCTTCAGTGCGTCTTGACATTCGACGAATTGAAGCTATTAAAGATGGCGTAGAAATTGTTGGCTCGCGTACTCGTGTCAAGGTTGTCAAGAACAAAGTAGCTCCACCGTTCAAGCAAGCTGAGTTCGACATCATGTACGGCAAAGGCATTAGTCGTGAAGGCGCATTGCTTGACATCGCCGTTGAGATGGGCCTTGCTAAAAAAGCTGGTGCTTGGTTTACATACGAGGGCGAGCAACTCGGACAGGGGCGCGAAAATGCCAAGAATTACTTGGCAGAGCACCCTGAAATCATGATGGAACTCACCGAAAAGATTCGCGTAAAAGCAGGCGTCGGAGCAGGAACAGATGAGTTCTCTGAGGCCGACGACGCTCCAATCGAACTTGACTAAGGCCGAATCCCGAAATACCGGGGAACCTTTTGTCCGGCTTGGGCACAACAGAAGGCGTTGCGATTATGAGACAAGTGGCGCCCGCACAAATAGCGCACGCTCTTATCGGTAGCCTGCAGAGGTAGTGGACCGCACATACGTTGTACGCACCTTTGGGTGCCAGATGAACCAACATGACTCCGAGCGCATATCGGGGTTGCTTGACGCTGATGGTCTGGTATCAGTTCAAGACGAATCTGATGCGGATGTGATCGTGCTGAATACATGCTGCATTAGAGAAAATGCGGATAATAAATTGTATGGCACCCTGGGTCATCTCAAAACTTGGAAAGCAGAGCGCGAAGGTCGCCAGATTGTCGTGGCTGGTTGCCTTTCGCAAAAAGACAAAGATTCGGTCCAAGCACGTGCTCCTTATGTCGATGTAGTGCTTGGCACTCACAACGTGCACCGTGCTGCCGAACTCATGCAGTACGCACGGACAAATGGTTCTATTACAGAGATTTATGACGAAGCAGTGGAAGACGAATACATCTTGTTTCCCAGTGCGTTGCCCGCACGTCGAGGCACGTCGTATAACGCGTGGGTAACAATTCAAATCGGATGCGACAACACATGCGCGTACTGCATTGTGCCAGCGGTTAGAGGAAAAGAAATCAGTCGTCCAATGGAAGACATTGTGCGAGAAGTGACAGAGCTTGCGCACCGTGGAGTAACTGAGATCACGTTGCTTGGACAAAATGTAAATAGCTTTGGGCGCGACACCACGCTTTTGGCGCGTCAAGCCGGCGGATCGAACAGAGTGCGGCCGTTATTTGCCGAACTACTGACCGCGGTTGGTGCTGTAGGAGGCATCCGGCGAGTGCGATACATGAGTCCGCACCCTAAAGACATGCGCAGTGATGTTTTGCATGCCATGGCCGAGACGGAAGCGGTGTGTGAGCACCTGCACTATCCGCTGCAGTCGGGTTCAGATCGTGTTTTAGCATTGATGCATCGGGGCTATACGGCTAATCGATATCTCGAAAGGCTCAAAGAGGCTCGCGCGCTTATTCCTGACCTTGCCGTTACTTCAGATTTCATAGTTGGGTTTCCAGGCGAAACAGAAGATGATTTTGTCAAAACTCTTGAGGTTGCCGCCGAGGCAGATTTTGATGCGACGTATCCATTTATTTTTTCAGCCAGACCAGGTACCGAAGCAGCGACAATGACAGACCAGTTCATCGATCCTGGCGTTATGGCGGAGCGGTTTGCGCGGCTTAATCTGGTCGTCGAGCGAAGTGCGCTACGAAAGCATCAAGAGCGCGTGGGGCGGATTGAAGAAGTTGTCATCGAAGGGCCGAGTCGGCGTGGCGAAAATGTCACGAGCGGACGTACAAGACAGAGCAAGTTAGTGCACTTTGTTTTGCCGACACCTCTGCGTGCTGGCTCATACGCGTTAATTGAAATTACTCGCGGTGGTCGGCACCATCTAGAGGGTGAACTGCGTGAGGTGTTGTTTGAATCAACACACCGAACAAACGTGCCCTTTAGTGTGGTCGCGTGACGCAGGTGCACGACCCACCGCCGGTGGTGGTGTTGGGGCCAACTGCTAGCGGCAAGAGTGACGTTGCGATGGCTGTTGCTCGTCATCTTCAGGGCCGCATCAGCATTGTGGCAGCAGATGCAATGCAGGTCTACAAAAGAATGGATATTGGGACCGCAAAACCCCTAGCAACTGATCGGGCAGAAGTAGACCATTTCTGTCTAGATCTAGCAGAACCAAGCGAAAGGTTTACCGTTGCCGCGTTTCAAGAAGCAAAGGTGTTCGCTCTCGCAGAGATTGCCCAGCAGAACAAAAGAGCACTGGTTGTGGGCGGAACTGGTCTGTATGTCACCGCAGTTGTTGACGGGCTATCGATGCCGGGTGAGTGGCCAGAGATTCGTGCCGAACTAGACGCCATAGAAGACATTGGTTTGCTGGTTGCTGAATTGCAACTACGAGATCCAGTGGCACTTGAAAAAATCGAACCAAATAATAAACGCCGACTTGTTCGAGCACTTGAGGTGTGTCGTGGTAGCGGCAAGGAATTCAGCTCTTTTGGCTCAGGTATCGCAAATTTTTCAGCCAGCAATGTGCGTCAAATTGGTATTCGCTGGAAACGCGATGCGCTGGCGCGCCGCATATCTCAACGAGTAGAGAACATGATCCAAGGTGGTCTAGTTGCAGAAGTACAGGCCCTGCTGAACGAATCAGAACCAATGTCCCCAACGGCTCGACAGGCGCTTGGCTATCAAGAAATCGTTGATCACCTAGAAGGCAAAGTCTCTCTTGACGAGGCGTGCGACCAGATCGTCCTGCGTACTCGACAGTTCTCGGTTCGTCAAGAGCGGTGGTATCGGCGCGACCCTCGTATTGAGTGGGTGGATGTGTTCTCGGACCCAGTTGGTGAAATCGCTCCGTTTGTAACGGCCGCTTTGACATAGTGTTCGTAGGGGATATGAAGTACACACTCACGCACCACCATGGACTCGGAAACGACTTCTTGGTATTTGACGTCGCTCAAGGCATGCCACAAGAACAGTGGTCCGACTTGGCAGTGCGCTGGTGTGATCGCAGTGCTGGGCAAGGCGCTGACGGACTGCTTGTATTGGATTGTAAATCAGCCCAAGAGTTGACGATGATTTTATTCAATGCCGATGGCAGTCGCGCCGAGATGAGCGGCAACGGCATCAGGTGTCTAGTGCAAGCAGCACATCAGTTAAATGACTCAGGTGTTGGCACGCAGTACGTTGTTTCTACGGATGCAGGTACGCGCGAGGTGGTGGTGTTGGCTGTGGACGGTGATGACACATTGCAGATCAGTGTCGATATGGGAACCGTCGAGCCAATCCCTGAGCCAACACAATGGCAACTCGTAGAGTGTCACCCCGATCGCCCAGCACGACACTTGTCGGTAGGAAACCCGCATTCTGTAGTGGGCGTTGATGACGTTTTGCTTGTTGATCTGAAGTCGCTCGGCGAAAAAGTCCCACACGTAAATCTTGAAATCATCGAACCCGGACCAGAGCCATACGCCATCACGATGCGAGTGCACGAACGCGGTGCAGGCATCACGCAAGCGTGCGGAACCGGTGCTTGCGCTGCTGCCGAAGCAGCTTTGGCTTGGGGTCTTGTCCCTCGCAACACAGAAGAAGTGTTAGTGCACATGGACGGCGGCGATGCGCGTGTGCGTATTGACAATAACCGTCGCGCAACATTGATTGGGACGACGGTGTATCTAAAAACAATCACGGTGGATGCGTGAGTAATCCGTATCAAGAGGCACTTGGTGCAACGCTTATTGAGCGCACTCGACGAGAACGAATTGTGTTGGTCGGCGTCACATTAGGTGGACACAATGACGATGAAACCGAAGAAGGTCTTGATGAACTTTCTTTATTAATCGACACGGCAGGTGCCGACGAAGCTGCTCGCGTCACACAACGGCGCGAAGTTCCAGATTCAGCCTGGTACATCGGTAAAGGAAAAGTTGACGAATTGCATGAAGTATGTCTTGCGCTAGATGCCGACACGGTGGTTTTTGATAACGAACTCACACCTGCGCAGCAGTTCAATCTAGAAAAAAGACTGGGGCGCACTGCCCTTGACCGAACGGCTGTGATTCTGGATATCTTCGCTCAAAATGCCCACACGCTTGAAGGCAAGGCACAGGTTGAACTCGCGATGTTGCGTTATCGACTTCCGCGGTTGCGACGAGGTGCGCGCGGCGGACTATCCCAGCAAGGTGGTGGTATCGGCACACGCGGCCCAGGCGAAACTCGCCTTGAAGTCGATCGCCGTCGCATTATGGGTCGCATCACAAAACTAGAAACAGATCTCAAAGGTCTTCGACAGACCAGGCTTCTGCAGCGCAAAAGTCGTCGTCGAAGTGGGCTAGCAAGCGTCGTCATTGTGGGTTATACGAATGCTGGCAAGTCAACATTGCTCAACGCACTCACTCACGCAGGCGTGCTTGTTGAAGACCGTTTATTTGCGACGCTCGATCCAACAACACGTCGTTTGTCTTTGTCTGGTGGAGAACCTTTACTGCTCACCGACACAGTTGGCTTTGTGCGTGCCCTGCCGCACGGGTTGATCGAAGCTTTTAAGAGCACTCTTGAGATTGCCGCCGAGGCGGACATGCTCGTACACATTGTCAATGCGAGCGCTGTTCACCCAGCACAACAAGTCACTGCCGTTCGAGAAGTTCTAACCGAGATCGAGGCAGATCAAGTACCTGAATTCATTGTGTTTAATAAATGTGATCTACTTCCAGACTTTGGGGCCGCACTTGTGGCAAATAATCCAGGCAGTGTGGCGATATCTGCAACACGCCAAATCGGACTCGATATATTTCTGCGCACATTGGCAGACCGCATGCGTTCAATTACTACGGTGACCGAGCTGCTGATTCCGTATGACAGGGGAGACGTGTTGGCTTCCGTGCATCGAGAAGGCGAAGTGGTCTTAAAAGAACAAAGCGATCAAGGCACTCTCGTGCGGGTGCGATTGTCCGATGCATCGGCTGGTCGGTTGCGCCAATTTGCTACAGGCCGCCTAGCAGACAATATTGGTGTTCTATGACAAGTCCTGCTCGCATCGGTTTTGTTCCGCCGCCGTATCCCTACGATCGCCTCGATGCCTTTATTGCGTTGGCAAATTTGCATGAAGGTGGCGTAGTTGATTTGTCTATCGGAACGCCTTGCGACCCACCAATTGATTCGGTAATTGAAGCACTATCTAATTCTGGAGCAGAACGTGGTTATCCCCCAAGTATTGGTAGCGAAGCATTGCGTCGCTCGATTGCACGATGGATCGCACGTCGCTTCAGCGTAGATGTTCCGACCTCTTGCATTGCTGCATGTATTGGCTCAAAAGAATTTGTGGCAACGACTCCGCAGTATCTTCATTTGCGCACTCCAGATCGTGACACGGTGCTATATCCGGCTATTTCATATCCAACCTACGAAATGGGAGCAACGCTGGCTGGTTTGCGCTCTGTAGCAGTGCCAGCCGACGCGCGCGGGAACCTTGACCTCTCTGGGATATCACCCAGCGATCGTGGCCGAGCACTCATGCTGTGGGTAAATAGCCCAAGCAACCCGACCGGACAACTCGACGATCTAGGTGCGGCCGCAGCGTGGGGACATCAATACGGAATTCCGGTATTTAGTGATGAGTGTTATGCCGAGTTCACGTGGGACTCTGCGCCGCAGTCAATACTGCAGCACGGACTTGATGGCGTGGTGGCGGTGCACTCGCTCTCGAAGCGATCGAATCTTGCTGGCGTGCGTGTTGGTTTTTATTCCGGAGACGCAGAGCTCGTTGACTATCTCAAAGAAGTTCGCAAACATGCAGGATTTATGGTTCCTGGACCAGCACAAGCGGCTGGCATTGTGGCTCTTGATGATGACGAACATGTGCGAGTGCAGCGCAATCGTTATCGATCGCGACTCGAGACAATGTCTCGCGTGCTATCAAAATGGGCTGACTGCGATGTGCCGATGCCAGCAGGGGGTTTTTACTTATGGTTTGCTGTCGCTGACGCCTGGCAATTCACGGAGCGCCTTGCTCGGCAAGGCGGTGCTCTGGTGAGTCCTGGAGATTTCTATGGTGCTGAGGGTTCCGGATTCGTGCGTGTAGCCGTGGTGCAGCCTGATTCGTGCCTTGAGATGGTGGCTCGGCGATTGGGGGTCGAGTAGTCCATGCCTGATTCGTTTGTCCCACTTTCTCCGACTGATGTAGCAGAGGCGTCAGCGGCCAACGAAATGTTTGGAGACATGCTTGGCGAACCTCTTGATGCACCGACACGACGTGTTCTATTGCCGATTTTGATCGCAGCGATAGGACTGATTCTTGCTGTGGGCATGGTCAGAGCAGGAGAAACAAAAGTCAACAATGCAATCCAGGCGATGTTGCGACTACCAGTAGGTTGTGACACCGAGTTGATTATCCAAAAACCTGGTCGCTTTTATATTTACGTCGAAACCAAGTCGTCACTACCAGCTTTTGAAGGCGCGTGCGCAAACGCTGCTCGCTCGTTTGATAACCGTGATGTTGAGCCAAATATTGAGATGGAGATACGTCTGCCAACAGGTGATGCACCGCCAATTTTTGCAGAGAAAGGCGAGTCGTATGACCGCGCCGGTTTTAGGGGAACTTTGTTGGGTCGTGTGCGTATCGGCAACGCTGCAACATTTACTGCGGTAGTTCGAGGCAACACCACTGATGCGGCGATTGCGCTTGGTCCAGAGATATCAGATCTTTCTCATGGTTGGCGAACAGGCGCAACATTTGCATTGGTTGCTGCACTGTTAATGGCAATCGTGGCCCGCGTGGTGCCACGATTGCGGGTAGACGACTAAGCAATATTTCGTCAGAGACGACGCATCACGGTGACAACTTTGCCGTACACCGAAACCTCATCGTTCGTATAGACCATGTTTTCAAACGCAGGGTTTGACGGGATCAAAGTCACTTTATTGGCGGAACGCTTGTATATCTTGACCGTGGCTTCGTCTCCGGGAATACCAGCAACGATGATGTCACCGTTGTCAGCGGTGGATTGTTGACGAGCAACAACAAAGTCACCATCCATGATTCCGACACCGATCATGCTTTCTCCGCGAACGCGCAACATAAAGAGATCTCCGTCACCAGTAAAGTCTGTTGGGATCGGAATGAGATCTTCGACGTTTTGCTGAGCAAGAACATCTGTTCCGGCAGCGACATCGCCGATGAGTGGTACATGTCGAGATGGACGACGCTCCATGGCAATGCCACTGTTGGTGTCGAACCGAACTTCAAGAGCGCGCGGTTTGGTGGGATCGCGATATAGGTAGCCGAGGCGTTGCAGGGTGGCTAGATGGTTGTGCACGGTAGACGGGGAGTTGAGGCCAACTGCTTCACCAATTTCGCGCACACTTGGCGGATAGCCCCGTTCTTGCATGTTCTTTTCGATGACATTGAGGATTTCGCGCTGGCGAGGGGTGAGCGTTTCTGACATAGCCACATCGTACACCTGTTCGCCCCCAAAGGCAAACACCTGTTCGGAGAACAAATGTTTGCTAAATACTTGACACGAACACCTGTTCGGGGCAAACTTACGAACACCCGTTCGGTATGGTCTTAGCTATACCCATACAACCTATACCCCATAACGAAATCCCCCAAAGCCCCAGGAAAGGTCCAACATGTCCATTTTGAGTGATCCTCTACTTTTTTCAGCCAATTCACCAAGTCTGGTCATTTCTGCACACCACAGATCTCCCCGATTAGCGCCCAGACCACAAGTTGGCACCTTTCGCCGCCGGCGCATTGCCGTGGCTGCCCTGAGCCTCTTCGTGCTTGGCTCTGGGGCTATTGCCACGACGGCACTGGCCAACAAGCCAGGCGTCGGATACCAAGGCGTTCCACGCACTGTGATCGCAGCCCCCGGAGACTCGCTCTGGAACATCGCAAGACGCATCGCCCCAACGGGCAATATCTCATCCCTTGTCGATCAACTGGTGCGCCTCAACGGAGAACAAGTATCCGTTGGCCAGATTGTTCGTATTCCCTGATCCCCTGTCTGTGGCAGCCACAGACAGGGGTGACAGAACCCCCGATAGTGCCGTATTATGGCAGACATGTTGTGTCCCGTCTGTCGGCATGATGACACCAAGGTCATTGACTCACGACCCTCAGAAGAGGGTGCCACTATTCGACGTCGCCGTGCTTGCCCAAAGTGCAACTATCGATTCACTACATACGAACGGCTCGAAACCACCCCATTATTAGTGCTGAAGCGCTCAGGAGAACGAGTTGCTTTTGATCGCAACAAAGTTGGTGCCGGCGTGCAGGCGGCGTGCAAGGGACGATCTGTTTCGGACGAAGACATCGATCTCTTAGTCGATGCAGTCGAAGAAGAAGCACGAGCAGCAGCAACAGCCGGAAACGATGTCACAACGTCGCTGATCGGTCACGCTGTTCTTGATCAACTGCGTCAACTTGATGAAGTCGCTTACATGCGCTTTGCCAGTGTCTACAAAAACTTCGACGGCGCCGCTGACTTTAGACGCGAACTCGCCTTGCTTAAACAGACTTAATATTTTTTCCGCTCGTATCGCACAAAGGTGTAATCATCTGCGCTACAGACATGCGCAAGATCAAAATAGTGTGGAACTGCTGAAGATGCAATTCGGATGCCATCGCCTCCGCACAGCGATGGTGCAAGACTCAGGTTGATTGCATCGACGACGCCGGCATTTAGTAGTTCTGTGTTGATTTGTGAACCACCTTCGGCGTGCACAAAAGCGACGTCCAGTTGGGCCAGTGCTTCATTAAAGTCAACCCAAGTATCTCCTGCGCGAATATGAGACACTTTTGGCGTTGGTGCTGAACGGGGAATAACCAGTAGGCCTGCTCCACTTGTAAATAAATCTGTCGTCGTGTCGATGTTGCCAGAACGCGACACCACGGCAATCCGTTGACCCACTTTGCTGGGGCGTGAGTAGGGTTCGGCACGTGCCGTGCCAGCACCCACCAGCACGATGTCGGCTGCTTGGCGCAGTGCCAGCAACACTGCCCGATCATCAGGCGATCCAAGTGGCCCAGAGCGTCCGTCGACACTGATTGCGCCATCTGGAGTGGCAATCATGCAGATCTCGACAACAGGTAGCCCATCAGAATGAGCGAGCCGAGCAAAGCCGTACATTTCGCTGACTGACACCGCGTCAAGGACAGGTAGTGGAAACACTCTGCGCACGGCGACAGCATAGACAGTCATTCGTCCATCTGGTTGGACTTGTGGCACAGTAGGGCAATGGCAGGTTCGTCTGTGGTTCGCACAGCATTTCGCACGTGTCCATTGTGCGAGGCAGGTTGTGGCCTTGAGATTGATCTTGATGCAACCGAACAAGTTGTGCGCATTCGAGGCGACAAGGACGATGTCTTTAGCCACGGCTATATCTGCCCCAAAGGAAGCGCCCTCAAGCAGATTCACGAAGACCCAGATCGCTTGCGCCGACCATTGATAAAAAAGAATGGCAAACACGTTGAAGTGAGTTGGGATGAAGCGTGGGAAGCCGTGCGGGATGGTTTTGCGAAGGTGATTGAAACACACGGACGCAGTTCGTTGGCCGTGTATTTAGGTAATCCGGGTGCTCATAATTTGGGCGCAATGATGTTTAACAAGACAGTCGTGCAGAGCCTGGGATCATTCAATCGTTTTAGCGCGTCAACTGTTGACCAGATGCCAAAGCATGTGGCGGCTGGTTTTATGTTTGGAACTCCAGTGACGATTCCGGTTCCAGATCTTGATCGAACTGACTACTTGCTGCTGATGGGGTCTAACCCGTATGCATCTAATGGCAGCGTTTGTACCGCGCCTGATTTTCCAGGGCGACTCGAGGCAATTCGAGCGCGTGGCGGAAAAGTCGTTGTCGTTGATCCTCGGCGCACTCGCACCGCCCAAGAAGCAGATGAGTGGATTTCTATTCGTCCGGGCACCGATGGTCTATTCTTGGCAGCAATCATCAATGTGTTGTATGCAGACGGTCTAGTTGACGTCGGTGACCATATTCGCTCTTATGTGTCAGGGATCGATGAGTTAGGTGCAGAACTAGGTGCTTTTACGCCAGAGCTTGTGGAGTCGGCAACTGGCATTAGCGCGGATGTAACAAGACGCATTGCGCACGAGCTGGCCGGCGCACCAACGGCTGCCGTCAACGGTCGTATTGGCGTGAACGCGGTGCAGTTCGGAAGTGTCAATGCCTGGCTTGTTGACGCAGTAAATACTTTGACAGGCAATCTTGACAAGCGTGGTGGAGCGATGTTTGCTCTGCCTGCAACTGGCGGACCAAATACACGCGGAACTGCCGGAGTCGGAAACGGATTTAGAACAGGCAAAGGAACATCGCGTGTACGTAAATATCCTGAGGTGCTTGGTGAGTTTCCGGTGGCCACATTGGCTGAAGAAATCACAACACCAGGTGCCGGACAAATACGCGCATTTATCACGCTTGCTGGCAATCCAGTGTTATCGACACCTGACAGCGACGCACTAGATACGGCACTGAGCGAACTTGACTTTATGGTGAGTGTGGATATTTATTTGAATGAGACATCGCGACACGCTGACGTCATTTTGCCGCCACCATCACAATTGCAACGCGATCACTACGATCTTTTGTTATTGCAGTTTGCCGTGCGCAATGTGGCCAACTACAGCGAACAAGTTCTGGCATTTGACGAAGCACAGCCCGATGAGTGGGAGATACTTGCCAAGTTGGGTGGAGTATTACAGACGCTTGATACAAAGATTGATCCGAGCGTCATTGACGACATTGCGATTGATGCATTGGTGCAAAATGTTATAAAAGCATCAACCTCTAACGTTTATGGTCGCAATGCAGATGAGATCCTTGAGTGCTTGAGCGCAACAGGTCGTCGCGGACCAGCTCGCATGTTGGACTTTATGTTGCAGACAGGCCCGTATGGTGCTGGTTTTGGTGCGGTAGAAGATGGTTTGTCATTACAAAAACTTCTTGATAATCCACATGGAGTTGATCTTGGCGAACTTGAACCACGTATTCCGGAAATTTTACGAACGCCGACTGGGATGGTCGAGCTATGCCCCGCTGAACTGCGAATAGATCTCGTCAGGTTGTTTGATTCAATCGCTCAAGTAGACGATGCACAAATGTTGTTGATCGGAAGACGTCACCTGAAGTCAAATAACTCGTGGATGCACAACATCAATGTCTTAACAAAAGGAAACCTAAGTTGCACATTGCAAGTGCATCCAGACGATGCGATGCGACTTGGTTTATCCGATGGCATAAACGCGCGCATCACGAGTCGTGTCGGAACCATTGACGTACCAGTTGAAGTCACTGAATCAATCCGTCGTGGGGTGGTGAGTCTTCCTCATGGATGGGGTCACAATGTGCAAGGAGCGCGCATGAGTGTGGCTGCTAAAAAAGCCGGCGTGAATAGCAATGTATTAACGGATTCTCAAGCCATGGATCCGCTCTCAGGAACATCTGTGCTGAACGGAATCCCTGTTGTTGTGCAATCCCTTGCCTGAGTAGCTGATAAATAAGCCCTGTGTCCCCAGGCAGAAGTGTTTATGCCCAGACCATCCACAGTGATGTCCACTAAAAAAGAAGCGTTATCCCCGCAATAAACCCGTAATTCACATGCTTGTCCACTTCCAATCCACAGCAAAAGTGTCTACATTGAACTTGGTAATCGGCGGCGACGCCAGAGAGTTCATGGCTGATCAATGGGGCCCTGGGGGGTTCTGAACCTATGTCTTTATCTCTGGCGTCGAGGCCGTGACCCGTCTGGACCCCCTCTGGAGGCAGGATTGCAAAGAAAAAAAAGAAATTACCCGATGGTCGTTGACATGGGTGTAACTACAGTGCTGTAATACATCTACTGCTTGTAGGGTAGTTATACAAAAAGCAGGTATAACCACTATATATAGTGGGTCTTAACATTAAACACCAGATATCAATATAGAAAGAAGCAGGAATGTCTCTCGCCCCAGACCGCTTGACAATCGGAATAAATCGCCATTACACCACGCCAGGCGTGCATCCATACGACGAAGTTGAGTGGGAGCGCCGCGACGCTCGGATCTCCAACTGGAAAGACGGCTCGGTGGCATTTGAGCAACTTGATGTCGAGTTCCCGGTTGGTTGGTCTTTGAACGCCACGAACATCGTGGCGCAGAAATATTTCCGCGGTACGCCCGGAACACCAGAACGTGAGACATCGTTTCGACAAGTTGTTGACCGCGTGGCAAACACCATTGCGCAGTGGGGAATCGAAGGCGGATATTTCGTCGACGAACAAGAGTCTGAAGCATTTCGTAATGAACTCAAGTACATCTTGGTTACCCAAACAGCAGCCTTCAACAGTCCTGTTTGGTTCAACATCGGAGTCAAGGGCGTGCCACAGCAAGCTAGTGCGTGCTTCATTTTGGCCGTCGAAGACACGATGGCAGGCATCCTGAACTGGTATCGCGAAGAAGGAACAATTTTCAAGGGTGGTTCTGGCTCGGGAATCAACTTGTCAAATATTCGTTCGAGCTATGAACACCTCAATGGCGGAGGCACGGCATCTGGCCCTGTGTCATTTATGCGCGGAGCTGACGCGTCTGCCGGAACAATCAAGTCGGGTGGCAAAACTCGTCGTGCCGCAAAGATGGTTATTCTCAACGACAGTCATCCAGACATTGAAGAGTTTATCTGGTGCAAAGTTAAAGAAGAACGCAAAGCAAGAGTCTTGCGCGACGCAGGTTTTGATATGGATCTCGATGGTTCTGACGCCTTTAGCATTCAGTATCAAAACGCCAACAACAGCGTGCGCATCACAGATGATTTCATGAACGCTGTCAAAGAAGACCGCGACTGGAACCTCAACGCAATTGCGGATGGTCGTCCAGTGCGCACCCTGAAGGCGCGAGATCTGTGGCGTCAAATCGCTACAGCATCGTGGGAATGTGCAGACCCAGGTTTGCAGTTTGACACCACCATCAATAAATGGCACACCGCTCACGCAGCCGGACGCATCAACGGATCTAACCCGTGCAGTGAATACATGCATATCGACAACTCAGCTTGCAACTTGGCGTCACTCAACTTGATGAACTTCTTGCAAGATGATGATCGCTTTGACGTCGACTCGTATCGCCACGTTATCGAGGTCATGTTCACTGCTCAAGAAATCCTTGTTGGGCGAGCTGATTATCCGACAGAGAAAATCGGTGAAAACAGCCGCTTGTTCCGCCAACTTGGTCTTGGATACGCCAACATCGGTGCGTTGTTGATGGCATTGGGAATGCCGTACGACTCTGACGGCGGTCGTGCCTGGGCAGGTGCGCTTACATCAATGATGACTGGTCATGCATATGCCACTAGTGCGCGTATCGCGAGTCGCATGGGGCCGTTCCCTGGTTTTGCTGAGAACGAGCGTTACATGCTCAATGTGTTGCAAATGCACCGAGATGCCAATCTAGAGATTCGAGACATTGACGTAGTACAAGAAGATCTTGTTCGCGCCAGTATTGATTCATGGGAGTCAGCCGTCCGAGACGGCGAAGAATTCGGTGTTCGCAATAGTCAAGCAACAGTTCTTGCGCCAACCGGAACCATTGGCCTGATGATGGATTGCGATACCACCGGAATAGAGCCAGATCTTGGTCTCGTTAAGTTCAAAAAACTAGTTGGTGGCGGCAACATGCAGATTGTTAATCAAACCGTGCCCCGTGCTTTGCGTCGTCTTAACTACGAAGGTCCCGTTATAGAGCGAATCGTTGCCTACATCGACGAGAACAAGACAATCGTCGGTTCTCCCGATCTAAAAGCCGAGCATCTGCCAGTCTTTGCATGTTCGATGGGCGACAACACGATTCACTACGAAGGTCATGTACGCATGATGGCTGCGGCCCAGCCGTTCTTGTCAGGAGCTATTTCAAAGACTGTCAATATGCCAGAAGAAGCAACCATTGACGACATTGAAGCACTGCACATGTTGTCTTGGGAACTAGGCATAAAAGCAGTAGCTGTCTATCGAGACAATTGCAAAGTTGGACAACCACTTTCGACAGCCAAGAAAGATGGTGAAGGCGCAGATGCCGCAACAGAGATTGTTGAGCGAGTAGTCGAGCGCATCATCACCAAGCCTGTTCGTCAAAAGTTGCCACGCTCGCGGCGTGGTCGCACATTTGAGTTCCGGGTTGCTGACTGCAAAGGTTTTGCCACAATCGGAGAATACGAAGACGGTCGCCCCGGCGAAATGTTCCTCACTGTCTCCAAGCAGGGTTCCACGCTGAGCGGAATCATGGACGCGTTTGCCAAAAGCATTTCGTACGGCTTGCAGTACGGTGTCCCACTGCGCGCGTTCGTAGAAGCTTTCACGAATATGCGCTTTGAGCCTGCAGGCATGACAGACGATCCAGATATTCGTATCGCGTCTTCGATCATGGACTACTTGTTCCGTCGTCTTGGGCTGGAGTATTTGTCCTATGACGAGCGTGCCGAGTTGGGTATCTTCAGCCGTGATGAGCGTTTGCAACCCACACTGCCAGGTGTTGAAGAAACAATCGTTGAGACAACCATGGGAACAGAAATGGCTGCAGACCCCAAGAGTGTTCCTTCAGTGTCAGAACTAGTGACACAAATAGAACTCGGCATTGCTCCAACTGCACCAATCTCAGACCATTCGGCTCCCGCCGGAATTCGACGAAACATGGATGCTCCAATGTGCATGCAATGTGGCGTGCAGATGCAACGTGCAGGCTCGTGTCATGCGTGCCCGAGTTGTGGTAGCACAAGCGGTTGCAGCTAAAAACTCTTTGATATTTGGTCGTGGTGTTCGCTGGGTAATAGCCGCAATCACTGCAATTACGTTTGTGGCGGCCACTGCGGGTAATGCTGCAACATCAGAACAAAAGGGTCGGGTAGTTCTGGCCTTTGGTGGAGACGTCAATTTTGAACGCAGGTCTGTGGCACAGGGATTGCCCGGTGGATTCAGCACGCTTCCTGAATTGATGGGAACTGCTGATATCGCAATGATTAATCTTGAGACCGCGATTACTACACGGGGCGCTCCAGAAGTAAAGATGTATCAATTTCGAGCCCATCCGCGGGTTTTGGAGTCTCTATTTCAAGCAGGTGTAGATGTTGTATCAATGGCAAACAACCACTCCATTGACTTTGGAAGAAACGTCGGTCTTGTTGACACACTGCGCGCAAGGGCAAAATCAAAACTCGGAGTGATTGGCATAGGAGAAAACTTTGCCGATGCATTTTCCCCGTACCGAAAAACTGTCAACATAACAACTGTCAGCATTTTTGCTGTGGCAGCGATGGGAATGCCAGGTAGTACATCAAGTACATGGCCTGCAAAAAAAGATCGGTCCGGAATGGTTTTGTGGCAGTCTGACAAAAAGTTGATTCTCAAGGGAATCAAAAAAGAATCAAAAAGGCCGACATTGTCGTCGTATTCATGCATTGGGGCGACGAGTATGCGGTCTGCCCCAATGGCACTCAAAAATACATTGCTGATGAACTATTTAGGTCAGGTGCTGACGTCATCGTCGGCGCACATCCGCACGTTTTACAAGGAACATCGCTAAGTAATAATAAATTAATTGCATACAGTCTTGGTAATTTTTCTTGGTACGCCAACTATGCGTTATCTGGAGCGATACTGAAGGTGAATATTAATAGTGGCGAAGTATCGGGGTATTCTATGACCCCTACAATTTGGGATCGCTATGGGCTGCCAATGCGCGCAACCGGCAACCGAAAAACACAAATTGAGTCCTTGATGAAGACAGCAAATGCCTGTGGTGGGCTGAAGAGAAGAACTTAGGTTGCCGTGCCTCGCAACTCCGAGATTTACATTGAGGCACATCAAGATGTCGCCATTTTGGCTCGCCTCGAGGGGGCAGGGCACGCAATGCTGCCAGAACAACCAGTTCAGATCGGTCGACTGCTCACGGAGTTTCTGGACAGTGTTAGATAGACGGCACCAAGGGGACAGCGCGAGCGGTTACGGTACGCAGTAATGGAAGCGCGGATGATGACATGGAACCTATGGTGGCAGTTCGGACCATGGCGCGAGCGACAAGGTGCGATTTTGGCCACGATTCGTCAAGAACAGCCAGACATCGTGTGTCTGCAAGAAGTATTCGAGCAAGAGGGTGGTCTGAATCAAGCAGCATGGATTGCAGAGGAACTCGGACTCTATGTGGTGCACACAGAAGGGCCGTGGTACGACGGTATTAGTTTTGGAAACGCAATCTTGAGTCGCTGGCCGCTGATGTCGTCACAAGAACACCGATTGCCGCAAGTTGATGGACTACCAGGACACCGTCGCGCTATTACTGCCGAGATCGATACGCCCTATGGTCGATGGTGGGTTGTGAGCACTCATCTGGATCACAAGTTTGATGCATCAATAACGCGGGTCGGACAATGCGAGGCACTGTGTTCGATTGTCAATTCATTACGCCGAGATCCAGAAAACGAATCACCTGTATTAATGGCCGGAGACTTTAACGCTGTGCCCGATAGTGATGAGATCCGAATGTTGACTGGCCGTCGCGAATCAGCGATAACTGGTCTTGTGTTTACTGATGCATGGGAAGTTGCTGGCGAGGGCGATGGCTTCACGTGGCGTCGTGATAATCCCTACATTGCTGACAGTACTTGGCCTAATCGGCGTCTTGATTACATTTTTGTTT
Source organism: Ilumatobacteraceae bacterium (assembly GCA_009691255.1). Taxonomy (GTDB): domain Bacteria; phylum Actinomycetota; class Acidimicrobiia; order Acidimicrobiales; family Ilumatobacteraceae; genus UBA2093. Next base: position 1,214 of record SHUT01000029.1, on the reverse strand, counting down.
CATGGCCGCGACCACGGCCTTTGGGCAATCCACTTCGGGCGTGGCTCGCGGGCTGTCATCCAGTAGACGGTGTGCAACCAAGCGACCATGCGGCCCTTGTTGTGGATTTGCAAATGATTGCCTTGTAGGCGAACGCAGAGTTCGGGTTACCACTCACACTGCATGCGTTTGATGCCGTTAATAAATGCACTTTGCAGATAGGCGGGTTCGCCCGTGATATGCATCGTGGGTAGTCGACGGCGCAATTCATCAAACATCACCATTATTTCGCGACGAGCAAGGTTTGCTCCGAGGCAGAAATGAGGTCCGCCAGCCCCGAAGCCGATTTGTGCTGGAGATGACTGACGGGTGACGTCGAAATTAAATGGATTCGCAAAAGCTCGTTCATCACGATTGCCAGAGGAGTACCACATCACGACTTTTTCATTCTCTTTGATTGGCTGTCCGTTGATTTGGGTGTCTTGAGTAGCGGTGCGACGGAAATGAATAACTGGCGTTGCGACACGAACAATTTCTTCGACGGCAGTCTTGGAATGTTGTTCGTAGTTATCAAACCAAATGGCACGCTGATCCGGATGATCGGTGAGGAGTTTCATGCCATGGCTGATGGCGTTTCTGGTTGTTTCATTGCCAGCAACAACGAGCAGAATAAAAAATGACCCAAACTCTTGTGGGGTGAGACGTTCTCCGTCAACTTCGGCATGCATCATAGCCGAGGTCACGTCGTCAAGTGGACGAGCCAAGCGGTCTTCTCCCAAAGTTTGGGCGTATTGGATTATCTGCATTCCGCATGAGATCAGATCATCAATAGAACTTCCAAACTCTGGATCGCCAACTCCAAGGATGATATTGGTCCATTGAAAGATTTGTTTATGGTCTTCTTCGGGAATTCCCATCATGTCGCAAATGATTTGCAATGGAAGCATGGCGGCTACTTCTTCAACGAAATCACAAGACCCCGATGGGAATTCTTCAAGCAGGCGATCGACAACCTTGGCTGCACGAATTCGCACTTGGTCTTCAACGCGGGTGATTTCTTTTGGTGTGAACCCGCGAGACACAATAGATCGCAGGCGAAAATGCTTTGGGTCATCCATATTGATCATTGATCCAAAAAATTCATTCATCTCGACGGGAAGGTCACCAATGTTGGAACCCTTGCCGCTGCAGAATATTTCTGGATTACGACTGACATGCCAAATATCTTGATGGCG
>SHUT01000003.1 GCA_009691255.1 Ilumatobacteraceae bacterium | reverse complement strand
TCTGGCGTGGTGAGATCAATGTGTACGCCTTCTACCTTGAGTGGCCCCTGATACATGCCGTGTCGCCAGTCGGCGTCGTATCCGTATCCGGTGCCAATGCCAATGTGCACTGGCAACATTGGTTCGGCCGTGATTATGAGCGGTGCTTGACCATGTGGTTGCACGGTGATTGTTCCACCTGTTGCCAATCGAGTTCCCGTTTTAAACGTGAGTTTGTGTTCGGGGCGACCCAGCATCTCGTGTCTGCCGTCAGCCCACACGCGAGTTGCTTGCTCTAACACGCGCGAGCCGTCTTGGCGCTCTTGCATGATGATGAGTAATGAGTGATCATCGAATCGAATTGGCGTGTACACCCAGAACCAACTAAACGGATCACTGGCGCGGATTCCGGATGGCTCGCTTTCTCCGACTGGACGGATCCCCCACGAGCGATCTCTTGTGCCCCAGCAGTTGTCATCAGTGAGTGAGATTTTTGTCCCGTCTACTGTGAGTGTGCCTGTCCATCCGCCTGTTTGAGCAAGGCGCGATGAATCAAAAATAATGCGGCCGTGTTCGCGAATGTAATGGCTTGGCTCCATTGAGGCAGGCATTGCGCCGTTCCAGATGGCATCAAGTTCGATACCCCACTCATTAGGCTCACACGTCACTCGCAAACGCTCAAGGGGTATTTCAACATCGATACTGATCGGGCCGACCGATGGCCGCAATCGGTTCGCACCTTCAACTTCGCGAGATGCTCTCACGACGCGATGCTGACCTTTGTATGACACCAGTACAAACGCATCCATCACGCCCAGATTGATATATGTGCCGACGCCGACAACGAACATCACCGAGCCATCTTTAGTAAAGCCGTTGAAGTAGTACCGATCATAAAAATTGCGGTCGCTTGTTGTCACGTGTGACATCGACTCTGATGATTGGTGAATTGGATAATCGTCCAGTGGATTAGGCATGGTTCCCTTCATGGCTTTGTGTGGCTCTAAATAGTTGTAACCAGCGGTGCAACTTCAGTGGCAAAGGCCACGAGTTGGTCGCAATACTCGTCTACTGACTGCGCTCTAAACCTCACTTGTAGTTGATTCACGCCTCTAGGCGCACCAGCCAAAATGCGTTCGGCGATGGATTGTGATAACCCGCTGATGGTGTCAGCGCCAACATCAAAAGACGGCGTACCTACATATAAAAATGGCGTGATGTGCCCAATCACGAAAGGACCTGTTCGACCTGCTGAGTGACGCTCGTTGCTGAGTGCGTCGACCATGGCTTGTGATGATGGGCCTTGTGGTAACCAACCGTCTGCTAATCGTGCCGCACGCTTAATTGCCAAAGACGATGAACCTGCAGCCCAGATCGGTGGACGAGGAGTTTGTACTGGTCGTGGTCGTGCTCCAAAACCATTGACAAACTCATGTTCGAGTGCTTCAGCCAAATCTGGAATCGAGGAGTTCATTGATTTTCCGCGTGCATGAAAATCAACACCGAGTTGAGCGAATTCAGCTTCAGCGTGTCCGGCCCCGACTCCACAAATGGCGCGACCATTGCTGATGTAATCAAGATTGGCAAATTGTTTGGCGGCCATGAGTGGATGTCGGTATGGCAAAACATAGACATGTGTGAGCAGTCCGACGCGAGACGTAAGTGCTGCCAACCAACTGAGCGTAGAAATGGGGTCCATCCAATGCGTTCCCATGCTGTTGGCCACCGACTCCGGCAGAGCAATATGGTCGCAGACGCCGACATAGCCATAATCGTTGTTGTCGCATACTTGGGCGATTTTTGCCAACTCGCCAGGACCAGCGTGCCGCTCCCAATCAGCAACAAAGTATGTGCTCTGGGCTTGAATCGGCAACTGGATACCATAAATACGACGACCAGATTCGACTTCAATCATTTGGCAATTTTACACAGGTCGACGTGAGTTCAAAGAAGTCACGTTGTCGAACAGAATACGCTTTTGGTCCTGTGCCGAGAACAACTTGTAGTCATCTATTCCGTCAAGCGGGTGAGGCAGTGCTTCAATATGGGGCCAGTCACTACCAAACAACACGTGGTCTGCGCCCATGTATTGGGCAACTTCTTCGACATCGTCTTCCCAGAATGGATTGATCCACCAATTCTGACGCAGAGTTTCAACGGGATGTTCCTGAAAATACTCTGGCATTTTGTGGTGCGTACTCGTCAGTTTTTTCTGAACATCAAGCAAGAACCCAGAACCATTTTCCACAGATGCCATTCGAATATTGGGGAACCGCGTGAACAGCTTGTCGAACACTGATGTGATAATGAAATCTCCGGCCGCTCGCTCGATACCAAAGCCCTTAATGCTTGGTCTGAATGAGCCACTGAACGAAGAACTGAAGTTTTCGTCAGCATAACCGTTGGCGGAATATCCGCTGTCGCCCGCATGCACAACCACAGTGATGCCAGCTTCGTTGACGCGTGACCAGAAGGGGTCGAACTTGGTATCAAAAGGCGAAAATTGTCCGTCCTGGGTGATCGGTGCCGCTGTGCGCATCACGACGGTGCGTGCATCATTGTCAAGCGCCCATTCCAGTTCGGAACACGCCCATTGTGGATCGGCTAATGAAATATACGGTGCCGCAAAAATCTTGTTCTTGTAATTGAACCCCCAATCTTCAAGCACCCATCTGTTGAACGCCGTAAAAGTAAGTGCCACGGCACCTGGGTCGTGTTTGAGTAGTTCTTCGTACAACATTCCCAAAGTCGGAAACAGCCACACGGCAGACAGTCCGAATCCCTCAAGAGTTGCGATGCGCGCGTCACGATCTCGATACTCGGGACGAATGGCTTCACGCTCGACCAAGAACTCCCAAGGCTGGCGACCATTGGGATTACCGCGAAAATACTCATACATCGCGCCAGGCATAGCAATGGGATTAAAGGTCGCATTTGTGACCGCCCGACTGATTTTGCCACCCACAACATGGTATTTGCGATTATCGATTTGGGCCCATTGCACACATCGTGCTCCGTGTGCTGGGTTGAGATGGCGCGTAAACGCATCGATTGCCTCGTAGTAATGGTTGTCGCAATCAAACGGCCGAAAACCTAATTCACTCACGGCATTGCCCCTTGCTGTCATGACCAGTACATTACTTGGCGTGTTGCAAATTAACCATCACGGTGCCGTACAAGTATTAACCCTTGACAGACCCCAAGCCCGTAATGCCATCGACCATGGCTTGTATATGGAAATTGGAGAGGCTCTCACCGCAGCGGCCAACGATGACGCCGTCAATGTGGTGGTGGTGACTGGGGCTGGTCCCGTCTTTTGTGCGGGACAAGATCTGAATGAGATGGCAGCGGTGGCCACGGGCGGGGTGTCATTTGCGGGTGGACACGGATTTCCGCGCATGATGGATGTACTTGAGGGATTTCCTAAGCCACTTATTGCTGCTGTCAACGGAGCAGCCGCTGGCATTGGGCTCACAATGCTCTTGCATTTTGACATTGTGTTTGTAGGGCAGAGTGCCCGACTTCGCGTGCCGTTTTCTGAGTTGGGAGTACCACCAGAAGCAGCGAGTAGTGCACTTTTGCCTGAGCGAGTGGGTTGGCAAAAAGCAGCAGAGTTATTATTTACGAGTTCGTGGATGAGTGCCCAAGAAGCCGTGCAATACGGACTCGCACTGCGTTTGTTTGCAGATGATGCACTACAAGCAGAAACACTAAAAATGGCGCTCCACATTGCGTCGTTCAATAGTAGAGCAACTCGCACTGCAAAAGAACTGATGCTTGCTGCTCGCGCTGGTGTTTCGACTGCCGCGCGACGACGCGAAGACGCAGCCTTTTCGGCTTTGTTTCGTTCGCAGCGCGACTTGAGCGACTAGAGGCGTTCGATAATAGTGACGTTGGCTTGACCGCCACCCTCACACATTGTTTGCAGTCCGTATCGACCACCTGTGCGTTCGAGTTCGTGCAACAGAGTTGTCATCAGTCGAGCACCTGTTGCACCAAGTGGATGACCAAGCGCAATCGCCCCACCATTGACATTGACCTTGGCGTGATCGGCACCAAGTTCGCGCATCCAGGCCATGACGACTGGCGCAAAAGCCTCGTTGATTTCAACAAGATCGATGTCATCAATTGTCATACCGGCCTTTTGCAGTGCCCTTTTGGTGGCCGCAATTGGTGCAGACAACATCATGATCGGGTCGTCAGCCAACACGCTGATGTGATGAATACGAGCACGCGGCTTAAGGCCATGTTGTTTCACGGCGCGTTCGTTAGCTATCAACAATGCAGCAGAACCATCGCTGATTTGACTTGCACATGCAGCGGTAAGTTGTCCGTCTGGCGTGAGTGTTTTGAGTGAACGTATTTTATCCCAGTTAGGTTCGCGCGGGCCTTCGTCATGAATCACGCCGTTGAGTGGCTCGATCTGTGATTCAAAGCGACCCTCGGCAATTGCTTTGATTGCACGCAGGTGACTCTCAACCGCAAACTCTTCCATCTCGGCGCGGGTCAGTTTCCATTTACTCACCATCATTTCGGCACCGACAAACTGACTAACTTCGCCGGTTCCGTAACGTGTTGTCCAGCCAGGTGATCCCGTAAAGGGATCTGCAAAACCCAGCGCTTCGCCAGCCAACATTGCTGACGAGATCGGAATCATGCTCATGTTCTGTACGCCACCTGCCACAACTAGATCCATGGTTCCGCTCATGACAGCTTGCGCAGCAAAGTGAACAGCTTGTTGGCCAGAACCACATTGGCGATCGATAGTGGTGCCCGGAACATGTTCTGGCAAACCAGCAGTTAGCCAACATGTTCGCGCAATACAACCTGCTTGGGGTCCAACTGAGTCGACGTTGCCAAAGACAACGTCATCAACAGCATTGGCATCAACACCAGTACGATTAATAAGCGCTTTAATGCTGTGTGCTCCAAGATCGGCAGGATGAACTTGACTAAGTCCGCCGCCGCGGCGACCAACTGGTGTGCGAACGGCGTCAATAATAAATGCTTCGGTCATGAAGACAACTCTACTTGGATAACTCAGCGTCTCCCGAGTAGAACGACAGGTCATCTCGGCTCTGATTCAACATCTTTCTTTAAGGCTCCCAACCATCAGTTGTTTTGCGCCAACCACGCGCTGCGTCGCTACCGCCGTCGACATGGATAGTGGTACCGGTAATAAAACTCGACGCACTTGACGCCAGAAATACCGCAGCACCCGCGATATCTTGGGCGCTACCCCACCCGAGTGCCAAAGTGGCGCCGTAATCACGATCACCGACAAGCAGGGCTTCGTCGCCGGGAGTATGCATTGCGTCTGGAGCAAGTGTGTTGACCCGAATATTGCGCGGACTCAACTCAAGAGCGAGCGTGCGACTGATGTGCTCAACGGCGGCTTTCATTGCTCCGTAAACACCAAAGCCTGGAGCAGCGCGGTATGCCTCAACCGATGTGACGTTGATGATTGAGCCACCTTCGGTCATTTTTGGGACACAGGCTCGCACAAAGTTGGTGACGCTTGTGAAGTTTTCATCAATCACAGAGCGCTGACCCTTGTCGCTGACATCCATCACCCACGAATAAAATGTTCCGCCTGCGTTATTGACGAGTACATCAATACGCGGCAGACCAGCAACCCACGCATTGACCGCGTCTGTGTCTCGTACATCAAGAACAGCCGTTACACATGTTGCGCCCATGTCACGCACACGCTGAGCAACAGCCTCCATGTTGTCGGCGTCGCGATCACATATAAATACAGCAGCCCCAAAGTTTGCATACGCCAATGCAATTGCTTCGCCTAAACCTTTTGCCGCACCCGTGACGATGATGTTTTTGTTATCTAACCTGAATGCATCAGCAGCAAGAACCATGTCAGCGTGCCTTCCAGTCAATGCGCTTGCCGCTGGTAAACATTGCTTGGCCTTCTGCTACGGCTTCGGGAGTGTTGCCCAACACAATAAGGTTGGGCGCTGTGGCCAATGCTTGGGCACGGGCCATATTGCGTGCCGCCCACAATGCACGCAATGTGCCCTGTACTGCGGCCGCTGGTTGAGATGCAATAGCACCCGCGATTCGACTTGCTGTTTCGTGCAACTGCTCTAGTGGCACAACGTCTTGAACAAACCCGACCTCGTATGCACGTTTTGCCGTGAGCCGCTCATGGTTTCCCATGAGCGCAATGCGAGTTAGTTCACCCCATGGCAATTGTCCGTATAAAAGAATTGGCTCAAATGCAGCCGTCATGCCGTATGTGGTGTGTGGGTCAAAAAATGTTGCGTGGTCTGCGGCCACAATGGTCTCAACTTCTCCGAGCAAATAAAATGCACCGCCACAGGCCATGCCGTTGACAGCTGCCACAACTGGTTTCCATAGGTCTGCAGACTTTGGCCCCAAGCGCAAACCTGGGTCGTTGATTGCCATCGGGCCATTGGGTTGGGGCACGTCCCATGTGCGATCGATACCTGTGCAAAATGCCTTATCGCCAGCGCCGGTGAGCACGATGGCACGAACAGAGTTGTCAGCACTTAGGCGGTGCCATGCATCCTCGATCTCATCCACGAGGGTCTCATTAAAAGAGTTATGTGCCGCAGGTCGATTAAGAGTGACCCAAGCGACCGCCCCGTCGGTCTCGTAACCAATTGTCGTATAGGCACTATCTGCTGCCATGTCTCGCCTTTTGTCTGTGTGCTCTCTCGGGAGCCCTAAATCTTCTGTGGGTCTTATGTTACTTACAATCTGACAGACCGTCAGAAACCAATGCTACAGTGCCTGTATGCGCGAACTACCCAAAATCATCTCCGTTGACGACCATGTCATTGAACCAGCAACTGTATGGACAGACCGTATCCCAAAAAAATATCTCGATGTGGCACCACGCATCGAACGACGCACTGTCAAGGAGATGTCCTTCATCGGCGGCAAGTTCACTGCTATTCCTGGCGACAAAAGCGACAAAGGCGATCTTGTGGACTGGTGGTTCTATGAAGATCTGCGTCGTCCACTTACACGCCTAGATACTGCCGTTGGCTTTGATCGCGACGACATCACGCTCAAAGGGATCACCTACGACGACATGCGACCTGGTTCGTATCTCATTAAAGATCGTCTCGAAGACATGGACATCAATGGCATCGAAGCATCTTTGTGCTTCCCTACTTTTCCGCGCTTTTGTGGTCAGACGTTTACCGAAGCAAGTGACAGAGACTTAGCAACTCTTTGTGTACAGGCTTACAACGATTGGATGATTGAGGATTGGTGCGCAAACTCTGGTGGCCGTTTATTGCCGCTTACCATTATTCAACTCTGGGATCCCGTTGCGGCTGCAAAAGAAATCCGACGCAACGCAGATCGTGGTTGTCATGCAGTCTGTTTCAGTGAGATTCCAGCCAACTTAGGCCTACCAAGTATTCACGATGCCAGCGGATACTGGTTGCCTTTCTTTGAAGCATGCAATGACACTGGCACCACCATCAACATGCACATCGGTTCTGGTTCTAAAATGCCAAGCACGTCACCCGATGCGCCGGCAGCTGTTGGTTCAGTACTCACATTTGCCAACTGTTGCTTTAGTATGGTGGATTGGCTGATGAGCGGTCTGTTTACTCCTTTCCCTGATCTTAAAATTGCATACAGCGAAGGACAAATCGGCTGGATCCCATACATCCTTGAGCGCGCCGACACGGTGTGGCGCGAAAATCGCGGATGGGGCGGCGTTGCCGACAAAGTATTTGAGTTGCCGAGCGAACTATTCAAGAAACACGTCTACGGATGTTTCTTTGATGATGCATTTGGACTCAAGAGCATCGAGTCAATCGGAGTTGACAACGTGACATACGAAAGCGATTATCCGCACAGCGATAGCACGTGGCCACACACTGCCAAGTTGGCTGCCGAACAAACTGCTGACTTGTCTGATGAAGTTATGTACAAAGTTTTGCGTGGCAATGCCATCAAGATGCTTGGCATCACACATCTCTCCTGATGCGTGCTGATCTAAAGCACGGCACTATTCCTCAGTTAGTGCGTGACTGCGCTAAGCAATACCCCGATGTAGAGGCACTTGTCCAAGATGACGTCCGCCTGATGTACCCCCAGTTTGCGCAACAAGTCCAACTCAGCGCACGGGCGTTTATGGCAGCGGGTTTATTGCGCGGCGACCGTGTCGCCATGTGGGCACCCAATGTCCATGAGTGGGTCATTGCTGCTCTTGGTGCACTGACCGCAGGTGGCGTGATTGTTCCGCTGAACACCCGCTTCAAGGGCGAAGAAGCCGCCTACGTGTTGTCGCGCAGCCGCGCCCGCTTCTTGTGCTGCGTGAACGGTTTTTTAGGAAATGAATACGTATCAATGTTGCGTGCAGCAGACACCCCTGTTCCAGATCTTGTCGACATTGTGGTGTTGCGCGGAGACGCACCAACTGGAACCGTACATTGGGCTGATTTCTTAGCAGCAGCAAACAGTGTGTCGGCGGCAGAGATAGATGAACGAGTTGCAAGTATTTCTGGCAGTGATCTCTCCGACATTATTTTTACGAGTGGTACAACTGGACAACCAAAAGGCGTAATGACAACGCACGAACAAAGTCTGCGCGTGTTTGATGACTGGGCGTCAATCGTTGGACTTACCCAAGGTGACCGCTATCTCATTGTTAATCCGTTTTTTCATACGTTTGGCTACAAAGCGGGCATCGTCGCATCATTGCTCAAAGGCGCAACAATGATTCCAGAAGTCGTCTTTGATGTACCAGCAGTGCTGCAACATGTCAGCGACGAAAAAATCACGATGTTGCCAGGCCCACCGACACTTTATTTATCAATCCTGAATCACCCAGATCGCGACAAGTTTGATTTGAGTTCATTGCGCCTTGCCGTTACTGGTGCCGCAGCAGTTCCCGTAGAAATGATCAAGCGCATGCGCCAAGAACTGACTTTCAAGACAATCGTCACCGGATACGGTTTGACGGAGTCCACTGGCACGATCAGTATGTGCAGACCCCAAGACGACCCTGAGATCATCTCCACCACAAGCGGCAGAGCAATCCATGATGTTGAAGTACGCATTGTTGACGACAACAATCAAGAAGTTTCCCGCGGCACTGCTGGAGAAATCGTTGCCCGTGGCTACAACGTAATGAGTGGTTATTTTGAAGACCCTGTGGCTACTGCTGAGACAATCGACGCTGATGGTTGGCTACACACTGGAGACATCGGAGTAATGGATGCCAACGGCTACATCAACATTACCGATCGCAAAAAAGATATGTTCATCGTGGGCGGCTTCAATGCATATCCAGCTGAGATTGAAAATACTTTGCTGAGTCATATTGCAGTCGCCCAAGTAGCTGTTGTGGGCGTGCCAGACGATCGACAGGGCGAAGTCGGCTGGGCCTTTATAGTGGCCCGCACGGGCGCAACAATCGACCCTAACGGCATTATTGCATGGTGTCGCGAGCGGATGGCTAACTACAAAGTGCCTCGACAAGTGGTGGCTGTTGATGCGCTGCCAACGAATGCAAGCGGCAAGGTTCTCAAGTACGAACTACGTGCTCGGGCCAAAGATATGCAACACCGGCACTAGTGCCTACACTTCTACACACTGACAATTATTGGGGGAAACCATGCGCGGAATAATTTACGACGGAACCACATCACGACTAGTCGAGGGAATTCAGGTTCGCGATCCTGGGCCACGCGAAGTCATCGTCGAAATTGAAGCAGCCGGACTATGTCATAGCGATATCAGTTATATGAGTGGCCTCTACCCCGTTCCATCACCAGGCGTGTGCGGACACGAAGGAGCAGGAGTTGTCACATCAGTGGGCAATGCCGTCACGCACGTGCAGCCTGGCGACCATGTCATCATTGCCACACTGTCGTCATGCGGAATGTGCGAGTACTGCGCATCTGGTCGACCAACGGCGTGTCGAGCAACTCTTGCTAACTGGAGCCAGCCCTTCACATTTGAAGGAAACCCGATTTTCAATTTTGCGGCAACAAGTGCCTTCGTTGAACGCACCTTGGTGCGAGATGTGCAGTGCGTCAAGATTCCACACGATGTGCCGTTATCGTCAGCGGCCATTGTGGGCTGCGGAGTTGTCACCGGCATGGGTGCTGTTTTCAACAGAGCAAACGTTAAGCGCGGACAAAGCGCTGCTGTTTTTGGTGTTGGCGGTGTCGGACTCAATGTGATTCAAGCACTTCGCGTACAGGGCGCAACCACGATTATTGCCATCGACACTGTGCCAGAAAAAGAATCGATCGCCCGCAAGTTTGGGGCGACTCACTTTATTGATGGCAAACGCGAAGACATCGTTGATGCAATCGCCCAAATCTGTCCTTCTAGCTCTACGGCGGCTCGAGGTGCCTTTAATTCGGGCGGCGTGAATTGGGCGTTTGACTGTGTTGCTAACCCAACTGTCACCTGGAATGCGCTTGAGTCTCTTGACTGGGAAGGAACTGTTGTTGTGATTGGCGTGTCCTCACAAACAGCCGAGTTCAAGGGATTATACGGTCGCTTAACGCAAGTAGACCGAGGCATTATTGGTTGTCGTTACGGTTCGATCTCGCCACACCGTGATATTCCACGCATCATCGAAATGTACCGACGTGGTGATGTCTTGTTGGATGAACTTGTAACAGCAGTGCATCCCATCGAAAAATGGCAAGATGCAGTACACGAAATGGAAACTGGAGCGGTTGCCCGCGGCGTTTTGTCATTTAAGTAATCTTGGCTCTTTGATGTCGCTGCCCCCTGCCCCATTGACAGGGAACTTTTCCTCAGTACTTGATGTCTTTGATGAGGTCTTGCGTATTGCACCAGACCACGAAGCATTTGTAATGCCAGGGGTTAAAGGCCCAACTCGTAGATTGAGTTTTATTGATTGGGCAACGCACTCCGATGCGCTTGCTGGTTGGCTGCAAGATCACGGTGTACGCAAGGGTGATGTTGTTGGGCTGCAACTGCCAAGTGGTCTTGATTACGCGATTGCCTACCAAGCCATCGTTCGGGCAGGCGCAATTGCAACAGGCATCAACCCGCGTCTTGGTTCAGCAGAAATTACTCACATTCAAAGGCGTTGTGAACCCGTGTTTGTCTTTGATGGTGACTTGCCAGAATGTGACGGCGGCGACCCCCTGCGCAGACGCGTCGCCATTGACGCCACCGATCCAATCGCAATTGTGTGGACAGGCGGAACAACGGGTTACCCCAAAGGAGCATGGTTTGATCATGCATGTCTTGAGGCAATGTCGCATGGTGCGGCACCCTTGAGTGCTGTTGGCGACCGTCGATTATCACCGCTTCCTTTTGCTCATGTGGGAGCCATGACGCGTGTTTGGGATGAACTGATGCATGTCATCACCACTGTTATTGCGCCGTCCCCGTGGACAGCTGCCACAACATTGGCTGCTATTAGTTCTGAACGAGTCACAGTTTGTCAAGGTGTACCAACGCAGTATCGAATGATGTTTGATCATCGCGACTTTGCAACCACTGACACTTCGTGCTTGCGAATTGCTGGCATTGGAGCTGCGCGTATTCCTGCAGAGTTAGTACTCGAGATGCAAGAAAAACTTGGCTGTCCTGTCGTAGTGCGTTACGCCAGCACAGAAGGATGCCTGGCGACAGGTACTCGCCTTGATGATGACATTGACACCATTTGCAACACCGTGGGTCGGCCCAACGGCGAAGTCGAATTACGCATCGTTGCAGATGACGGCTCACTATGTGCACCTGACCGAGTGGGCACGCTGCAATTGCGCAGTCGAGCAATCATGCGCGGATACTGGAAAGACCCTGAACTCACAACACAGGCCATCACATCTGAGGGATGGCTGGTAACTGGAGATCTTGGTCGCGTGGACACAGACGGCAACTTGCGCCTAGCAGGGCGCACGACGGAGATGTATATCCGAGGTGGCTATAACGTTTATCCTATTGAGATTGAAAATACTCTCGGTGCCCATCCTGATATTGCTGGAGCGGCCGTTTTGGGTGCGTCGGTGCAGGACAGGCTCGGAGAAATTGGCATACTTTTTGCTGTCGCCCGCGCAGGTGCCACACTTAACCTGACCGACATCCGCTCGTTCACCAAACAAACACTTGCGGATTACAAAGCGCCAGACGCACTAGTGGTGGTGACAGAACTTCCGCTGACATCGTTAGGCAAAGTAGACAAGAAGCAACTACAGACAGCAGCAGATCAGGAGGCCGCACGATGGGTTCGTTAGACACGATCCTTGACACCACCAATAAGACACTGTGGCAACTCATAGAAGAACGCGCCTCCCTGACTCCGAACAAGTGCATGGCTCGTGATGAGTCTGGTCGCACGATGACATACGGGCGATACCACCAGTGGTGTCTTGAGGCGGCCGCTGGTTTGCACGCCATCGGAATCGATGTCGGCACGAAAGTCTCCTGGATTATGCCGTCACGACTTGAATCATTTGTCCTAACCGGAGCACTGAGCAGACTTGGTGCAATTCAAAATCCGATTCTGACTATCTATCGTGCCCGTGAAGTTAGTTTTATAGCCAAGCAAAGCGGTTGCGAATTCATGATTGTCCCTAACATTTTTCGCGGTTTTGAATATCCACCAATGGCAACAGAAGCACTTCTTGGGTTAGATGCTCAAGTTTTGATTGCTGATCCAGATTTGCCCCAAGGCAATCCGCATCTTTTGCCAGAATATGTCCCCGTACTCAAAGAACTGCGCTGGTTGTTCTACTCCTCTGGCACCACTGCAGATCCAAAAGGTGCAAAACACAGCGACTACTCCATGTCAGCGGCGAATAACGGCATGCAATGGAGTATGCAGGTGGGACCAAACGACAAAGCAGCCGTAGTGTTTCCGATTACACATGTTGGTGGGTTGGTCTGGTTGTTTAATGCGATGCAAACTGGCGTGGAATTATTGATGGTAGAAACTTTTAGTCCTGCCCAGACGCCAGCATATTTGGGTCGACACGGAGTCACATGCGCAGGTGCTGGCACCGTATTTTGGCTCGCCTACCTCAATGCGCAACGACAGTTGCTCCCTGATGAAAAATTAATGCCGACGGTTCGTATTTTTAACGGTGGCGGCGCAGCAAAACCAAAGACCCTGCACTATGAAATGCTCGCTGAGTTGGGTGCGCCAGTAATTGGGGGCTGGGGTCTCACCGAAAGCCCAATCAACACGATGGTGCATGTTGACGACGCCGACATCAAAAAAGCCGAAACTGATGGTCGTGCATGCCCTGACGTATTGCTAAGAACTGTCATTGACGGACATGTCTGTGCTTCTGGCGAAGAAGGAGAACTGCGCGTCAAAGGACCTCAAGTTTGTATGGGATACCTTGATGCATCGCTCGATGCTGAAGCTTTTGATGAAGACGGATGGTTTCGTACGGGCGACTTGGGCATCATTGACGAGGACGGATACATCAGCATTACGGGACGCCTTAAAGACATCATTATTCGCAAGGGTGAAAACATCAGCGCCAAAGAAATCGAAGACTTGCTCTACGCTCACCCTTCAATTGCCGATTGTGCAGTGATCGGACTTCCTGATGACGCCAGCGGAGAACGTGCTTGTGCTGTTGTCGTGCTAAAAATTGATTCGAAACTATCCCAGCAAGAGATGGTGGATTATCTGCGCGACAAACAACTCTCAATGCACAAGGTTCCAGAGCAACTCGAAATTATTGATGTGCTTCCGCGCAACCCGAGTGGCAAAGTACTCAAGAAAGATCTCCGTGCCACCTATGGTGGCAAGGCCTAACGAAAGAAGACAATATGGGCAAATTAAATGGGAAAAAGGTAATCATCACGGGCGCCGGTTCCGGCATCGGCAAAGCCACGGCGATTCGATTTGCCGCTGAAGGCGCTCATGTTGGCTGCGTCGATCTACGCGGAGCACAAGATACTGCTTCAGAGATAGGTGGCCGTGCGTTTGCTCTTGACTGCGACATTGCAGACGCCAGCGCAGTCGAATCAATGGTCGACAGTGCTGTTGCCATGATGGGAGGCCTTGATATTTTGTGCAACATTGCCGGCATTGGTCACTTTGCGTGGAGCCACCAAGAACCACCAGCCGAGTTTGACAAAATACTTGCCGTCAATCTCAACGGAACTTTTTACGCCTGCCGATTTGTACTGCCGCATCTGCTGGCGGCTGGTGGTGGAGTAATCGTAAATACTGCAAGCACGGCTGGCTTAATTGGTCAACCATGGAGTGCGGCATATTGTGCCAGCAAGGGTGGAGTCGTGATGCTTACCAAGGCTCTGGCCTATGAGTACCGTGATCAAAACATTCGAGTCGTTGGCATTGCTCCAGGTGGCACCAACACAAATATTCTTAGTTCGTTTTCAAGCATTCCAGAAGGAGCCGACCGCAAATTAATCACCAAACTGATGACGCCAGTAGAAAATGCAGATCCATCAGAAATTGCTGGAGCATTTGCATTCGTTGCAAGCGACGAAGGTCGATTTATTACCGGATCAATTCTCACCATTGATGGTGGAATCGTCTGCTGAGTTACTTCGTTGGTCGATGCCCAATAATGCTGGCGCGTTCCATTATGCGAATATCTGGATAATAATCGCTAGCGGCGTAATGCTGTACGGCGTGATTATCCCAAAACGCGACGCTATCTTTTTGCCACTGAAAACGACACTGATACTCAAGAAAAGTTGATTGCTGCGTCAGGAACGTAATGAGGTCTTCGCTCTCTTGCTCTGTCAATCCGATAATGCGAGTAACAAAAAATTGATTGACATACAAATACCGACGACCAGTGACTGGGTGCCGCGGCGCAAGCGGATGATGCACGACTGGATATTGCAATCGCATTTCTGCTTGCTTTTCTTTGGTCAGTCGAAGCCCAAATGATGGCATAAAGTCATGCTCAGCTTCTAGATTTTCAATCTGCACCTTTACCTCATCTGATAATCCGTCATAGGCCGCATACATGTCACAAAACAATGTGTCTCCGCCAGTCTCTGGAACCTGAATCGCATGCAACACTGCTCCCATGGATGGAATCTCTCGCCATGTGACGTCGTGATGCCAAGCATTTTCATATCCGCCGACTTCAGCAGATTTTGCAAACCTCACTAGCTCAGGCTTGTCATCGGTTCCAGGCAAAAATGGATGTAACTCAAGTTCACCGAACTGTGCAGCAAAAGCAATATGTTGATCAGCATTTAATGGCTGATCGCGAAAAAAAATCACTTTATATTCGGCAAGTGCTTGTTTGACTTCTGCCAGCGCTGTTGGCGTTAATGGCTTCGTGATGTCAATACCGTGCAGTTCGGCACCAACTGTGGCGCCAAGACGCTTGACACTAAATGTCTGCCATTGCAATGCACTCAGTCGTGCTCTCTCAGGAGCCAAAAAAAGGACTGGGCCAATGGTCATCTGGCCAACATGTATTTGCTTGTTGCCAAACCTGATAGCTGGATCTCCGGCTGCTTTGGCCTTGGCCAAATCTCGCTCGCTGGTCATTGACATGTTCGACTTCTCCTTCTGGATCGCTCGTCCCCACAGCCGCCAAAACTCATACTAGTGGCTCTCCTGATGGTTTCTGACGGTGTATCAGATACTCTCGCAGGTGGCTATGGACCTTCGCTACACCGAACAAGAACAGACCTTTCGGGCCGAACTGCGGGCTTGGTTAGCCGACGTCTTGACATCTGTTGCCCCCGAACCACATCGTGATGATTGGCGTGGTCGACGCGCCTGGGACACAGGGTGGCAACGGATGCTTTTTGATGCTGGCTATGCGGGCATCAATTGGCCCAAAGAATACGGTGGCCGTGGTGCCACGCCAACTGAACATTTGATTTTCTTAGAAGAAACTGAGCGGATGCGAGCGCCATACGTAGGTATGAACTTTGTTGGTCTTTTGCATGCGGGGCCTACTCTTGTTGTCGAAGCAAGCCCCGAGCAAAAAGCCCACCACCTGCCGGCGATTCTCAAAGGAGAACACGTGTGGTGTCAGGGCTTCAGCGAACCAAATGCCGGAAGCGACTTGGCGAGTTTGCAATGTCGGGCAATTCGAGATGGCGACGACTATGTCATTACTGGTCAAAAGATCTGGACAAGTTTTGCTCACATTGCTGACTACTGCGAGATGCTCGTGCGCACCGACACCGAAGTACCAAAGCATCGCGGAATCACTTGGTTAATTCTGCCAATGAACTCCAAGGGAATGGATATTCGACCGCTGCGAACAATGGAAGGCAGCACAGAGTTTTGCGAAGTCTTCTTTGATGAGGTTCGCGTGCCGGTTGCCAATCGCGTGGGCGACGAAAACGATGGCTGGCGTGTTGCGATGGTGACTTTGTCATTTGAGCGAGGCACGGCATTTGTGAGCGAAATGTTGCAATCGATGGAACTCGTACGTGACCTTGTAGATCTTGCTAAAAAAGTCACGCGTCACCAAGCAACGGCATGGGAAGACACCGGGCTACGTCGCGATATTGCCCACTTATCTGGTGAACTTGATGCCCTCTGGTCTCTCACCAAGCGCAACATCAGCCAAGCGCAACGCACTGGGTTTGTGGGTGTTGGTGGAAACGTTTTTAAACTCGCCTACAGCGAACTTCGGCAGCGACTCGGAGAATTATCATTGCGCTTACTTGACCGCGCATCGCTCTCACTCGAAGATGTTCATGAATTACCAACTGGCAAACACATCCACGGACGCATCCATGCACTCTCAATCGGCATTGCGGCCGGAACATCTCAGGTACAACGCAACATCGTTGCCGAACGAACACTTGGCATGCCCAAGGATCAATAAGGACAACACTGATGGATTTTTGGCGCACAGAAGATCAAGAGGCACTACAAGATGGTATTCGTACTTTTTGCCAAGGCCGTTTTCCGATTGAATCGTTGCAACTCATCGAAGCAACAGGCGGGCGCCTCGATCGCACTGCCTGGAAAGACCTTGCTGGCATGGGTGTGTTTTCACTACGCCATGATGGTTTTAGTATCACGGATTCGGTTTTAGTTTTCGAAGAACTTGGACGCGCACTCATCCCGGGACCGCTCACTGCAACATACTTAGCAGCCACACATTTAGCCAGCATCTTGCGTGGCACAGACTCTGGTGAACGCATTGTGGGACTCGCCCAGATTGCCGAACCAGTCACAATGATTGAGCATCTGCTTGATCTCGACTCGTTACTCATTTTGGGACCCGACTCGATAGCACTAGTTGACCCCAATTCTGTTCCAACTCAAATTGTGTCGAGGCCCCTTGATCCGCTCACGCCCGTTCATGTTGCTTTGGCAACCAGTGGTGGCGAAATCATTGCCACGGGTGATGTAGTGCGTCAATGGTGTCGCGAAGGTGCAGTCATGACTGCAGCCATGCAAGTCGGTGCAAGTTTTGCCGCAATTGATCTCGCCGTTGAATACGCCAAGGGACGTGAACAATTTGGTCGACCTATCGGCGCCTTCCAAGCCGTCAAACACATGGCGGCAGACATGTTGGTCAAAGCCGAAGTTGCCCGTGCGGCCACATACGCAGCAGCAGTCAACCTTGACGGTAATGGCGACGACGCTCTAGACCGCGTAGTCAGCGTTGCTAAAATGCTTGCCGGAGACTCTGCGTTATTTTGTGGCAAGACTGGTATTCAGATTCACGGCGGAATGGGTTTCACTTGGGAAGTCAACGCCCAGCGGTACTGGAAACGTGCCGTTGTCTTAGATACCCACTACGGCAATAGCGAGATGCACGCCGATGCTCTTGCTGACTCAATGTAATCACCCCACTACGAAACCATGACACTGCAAACCATGACACTGCGCATAAAGAAAGGCTCACCATGAAAATCTGCGATGGACGAGTAGTTGCAATCACTGGTGCAGGTCGCGGCATTGGGCGTGAGCATGCACTCGCTTTTGCTGCTGCTGGCGCACAGGTAGTCGTCAATGATGTCGGAGCATCATTGACAGGTGACGCAACTGACGAAACACCTGCTCAAGAAGTCGTACGGATGATTGTCGAGACGGGTGGTCAAGCAGTAGTCAACACCGATGACATCTCTGATTGGGATGGTGCTGGTCGTTTCATAGCGCAAGCAATCGACGCTTATGGGACACTCGACACGCTGGTGTGTAATGCCGGAATTGTGCGCGACCGCATGTTGGTAAACATGAGCGTTGACGAGTGGGACGCCGTAATGCGCGTGCATCTGCGCGGCACGTTTTGCCCTGTTCGTCACGCCATCACATACTGGCGCGAACAACACAAAGCCGGCCTCGCTCGCCAGGCACGAATCGTCACCACATCTTCTGGAGCAGGATTATTTGGCAGCGTGTCGCAGGGCAATTATTCAGCGGCGAAGGCCGGTATCGCTACATTTACAATTGTTGCTGCTGCTGAGTTGGAGCGCTATGAGATCTTGGCAAACACCATTGCTCCGAGTGCTCGTAGCCGCATGACCCAAGAAGCATTTGCCGAGATGATGTCCAAACCAGAAACTGGTTTTGACAAGATGGACCCCGCCAACATCTCTCCAGTCGTGGTGTGGCTTGGCAGTAGTGACTGCACGGTAACCGGACGTGCCTTTGAAATCGCGGGGGGCGAACTGAGCATTGCTGATGGTTGGCAACATGGCGTGCCATTTGACAAAGGCGCAAAGTACGATGCAGAGGAAATCGGAGCAGTAATCGCTGACCTGATTCAAAACGGACCGCACCCTGCGCCGGTGTACGGAGCATCATGACACAAGTAATCGCAACAGACGGTCGCATCATCGGCTCACGAGCCACGATCACTCGTGTTCGCTTACTGGAGGCGACTGCAAAGTTGCTCAACGAAAGCAGCGCTCTTGACTTAAAGGTAATTGACATCACGCGCGAAGCAAATACATCACCTGCAACTTTTTATCAATATTTTGCTGATGTCTCTGATGCTATTTTAGATCTCGCTCTTCAAGCCGGACAAGACGCTCTTCCGATGCTTGTGCATCTTGATCAATCATGGGATGGCGAAGCAGGCAAGCAACACGCAATTGCATTCACTACCGAGTTCGTCGCTCACTGGCAAGAACACTCAGCAATATTGCGCTTGCGCAATCTGCAAGCAGAAGAAGGTGACACTAAGTTTCGTGATTTGCGTGGCAAAGCGATTCAGCCATTTATGAAAGGTCTTACTTCCAAGATTGAGGCAGGCCAAGCAGACGGACGCGTCTCGGCCCACATCAATGCATATGCAACTGCAGCAGCCATCATGGCCATGCTTGAGCGTTTAGTTGCATACCTGCCAGAGTTCAATCGTCGCGGTGTGCAGCCAAACGAAATGGTCGAAACACTCTCGTGCTTGATTCTACAAATTCTCACCGGTGAAAAATGCTGATACAACTAGCATGAGTTCTCTTGCGGGACGAATTGCAGTTGTCACCGGAGGCGCTAGCGGAATCGGTGCCGCCATTGTCCAACGCCTCTTGGCTGATGGCGCCATTGTCGAGATTGCCGACATTGCGTCGTCGCCTGCCACAGATATTACGAACGAGACATCTTGTATTGAGTTTGCACAACGAGTTGTTGATGCTCACGGCCACGTCGACATTGTGGTGTTGGCAGCAGCAATCGTCTTGTCTGCTGATCATCGAGTGCTCACCGACAGCCTCGATGCATGGAGCCGCGTCATTGATGTCAATCTCACCGGAACACTTTTGCCCCTGCGAGCCCTTGAGCCATACATCGCCAATAATGCCTCAATCATCACGATTACATCTGGTGAATACCAACATGCCACGCCTGGCAACGGTGCATATTGTGTTGCCAAATCTGGAGTCTGGATGCTTACCAAAACATTGGCACTGGAACTGGCTCACCGCCAGATTCGAGTGAACGCCGTAGCTCCCGGATTCATTGAAACTCCAATGACCCAAGCGTTTCTTGACGCGCCTGGACGACGCGACAAAGTTGTCGCTATCACTCCCCTTGGACGTCTTGGCCAACCCAACGATGTGGCTGACGCTATTGCCTGGTTAGCAGGAGATCAATCATCTTTTGTCACGGGCACCACCATCTGGGTTGACGGCGGTATCGCCGTCAACGAACGCTGACACAAGGCATCTGTACTGTTGACTAAATGGAACTCATTCTTGGTGCTCTCGTCGTTGCCACTCTTGCGCTATTAGTCGTCCTTATTGTCATGGTGCGGCGCCAAAACCAATACGCCGAGGCTCCCGACAATGGCAGTGTGGCGGACGAACTTTCACGCACCGTTCGAGCCGAACTTGCAAACGCCATGAGCACACTGGCAGACCGCTCGACCAAAGATCGCGAAGAAGCCCTTAAGCTCGGAGCAGATCTCATCGCCCGCGCAGGTGGCGAACAACTTGGCCAACGTGCCGACATTATCGATACCAGCATGAGAGCAATGCAAGAAAGTGTTACCGGTCGCTTATCAGAGCTCAATCTCGCACTACAGAGTCTGCGCTCAGACAACGACAAACAACTTTCAAGTGTCGAGACCGCCGTGACAGCACTCGCCAAACGCACCGAGAACCTGACCGACATTCTCTCCAATTCTCAAAAGCGCGGACAATGGGGTGAACGCCTAGCCGAAGACATGTTGCGTGCCGCCGGATTCGTCGAAGGCATCAACTACGACAAGCAAAAACAAATCGAAGGCGGAGGTCGGCCTGATTACCGATTTGATATGCCGCCTGATCGCGTGTTGTTTATGGACGTCAAGTTCCCCCTCGACAAATATGCCGAATACATTTCAGCCACCGACGAAGGCTTGCGATCATTAGCAAAAGAAGCTTTTATTAAAGCGGTTCGCGGGCACGTAGACACGCTCGCTAAACGTGATTACATCGACAAAGCAACCGAAAACGCAGTCGACTATGTGCTGATGTTTGTTCCAAACGAGAGCATCAGCTCTTTCGTGCACGAAGCCAGCCCTACCCTCATCGATAATGCACTGGAGAAAAAAGTTCTTCTTTGTTCGCCGCTTACTCTGTATGCATTTCTCGTCGTAGTGCGTCAGGCTGCAGATAGTTTCCACACCGAAAAAACTGCGGCAGAGATTATGCAGCAAATCAAAAAATTTGAAAACGAATGGGCAAATTACGAAAAAGCCGTTAAAACTGTCGAGAGTAATTTTACAAAACTCACTGACAGTATCGGGGAAATCAGCACTGGTGGCACACGTTTCAAAAAACTCTCTGTTCCAGTTCGTTACATTGACAACTTGCGCACAAGACGAGGCATCCCAGAGCTAGAGGCCGCCGGCGATGACATTATTGATGTTGAGGAAGACGAATAGATTTACATTTGGGGGCTGCCGAATGGCGCCACATCAAGCGAGTCCATTCCGGCAAACAGAACACCTTTGTTGGCAGAAATACCAGCAACAGTCCACTGTTTTTTACCGGCATATACTGATGTTGCAACCTGATGTTGCTGAATGCGGTGAATCTCTTCGCCTGTCACGATAAATACCTGTCCGTTGACGCCATCTGAATCTGCCGATGACAACCACGCCACCATTGGCGAAATATGCGTGGGATCGTACTTATCCCAACCACTCTCCGGTTTGGCAAACATAGGAATCGCTTGGGTCATTGGCGTGCGAGCACGAGGCGCAATGCAATTGACATGCACATTATATTTGCCCATCTCGCGAGCATGAACCACTGTCATTGTGATGATGCCCCCTTTGGCAGCGGCATAGTTGCTCTGCGCAGTGCCCCCAAACAGACCACTCTCTGACGTGGTGTTCACAATCTTGCGCGACTTCAGAGCGACACCTTCTCCGACTGTCTTTGCGGCGTTGCGCCAATGTATAGCCGCAAAATGACTGCACGCAAAATGTCCTTTGAGGTGCACATCAATCACGATGTCCCATTGTTCTTCGGTCATCGAAAAAACCATGTTGTCACGCACGAGTCCAGCGTTGTTAACCAAAATATCAAGATCTCCATAGGTGGCGATTGTTCCGTTGACGAGCGCTTCACACGCACTCCAATCAGCAACGCTGCCTTTGTGCGCCGACGCCTTGCCTCCTGCAGCAATAATTGCAGCAACTGCTTCATCAGCGCTATCGGTGATGTCGTTCACCACCACAGTTGCGCCTTCACGTGCCAAATACTCAGCGTGACAGCGACCAACTCCTTGTCCAGCGCCAGTAACAATTGCAATCTTGCCATCTAATGAACCCATGTATTTACCCTTGTCTGTGATGTGTACACCGTTCTGGCGGACACGAGCAATAACTCTATGCTGACACAGTGCGCGTATCCGTAGGCCTACCAATCGACCGAGTCGACACGACAGGACAATTCTTGACGGCCGCTGGCATCAGCACGTGCGCGCAGGCCGCCCAAAGAGCAGGGTTTCATGCTGTCTTTGCCACTGACCATCCAGCGCCAGACGCCAGATGGCTACGCACCGGGGGCCATCCAACGCTGGACCCATTTGTGGCATTGAGTTTTGCTGCGGCGGCGGCGGAAGATATTTGCCTGCATACGAATTTATTGGTACTGCCATATCGCAATCCGCTGTTGACAGCAAAATCTGTGGCGAGCTTGGATGTCTTGAGCAAGGGTCGTGTCATCGTGGGAGTCGGAGTCGGGTATTTGCAATCAGAATATAGAGCACTCGGAGTGACGTTTTCCGATCGCGCAGCACTCACAGATGACGCCCTTATGACCATGCTTGTTGCCTGGAAAGGCGAACCATTTGACCATGACGGGATTGGCTACAACGCCCGCAACACAGTGGTGCAACCGATACCGATGCAACAACCACATCCACCACTCTGGATCGGCGGAAACTCCAAACGTGCCATTGAGCGCGTCGTGGCTTATGGCAACGGATGGTCACCGATGCCGAGTACTGCGGCAAGCGCGCGATACTTGGGCACGCCAGGAATGGAATCAATCGCTGATTTTAAAGAACGAATGAAATTGCTCCGTGAACTCTTTGCCGCCTCAGGTCGCACCGACAGTCTGGACATTGCTGTTGTGCCCACCACGTTGTCAGGGTTTGGGCATGGTGGCTGGTCGAGTGACGCACTACACGACGAAATAGGGCAATTGGCCGATGCCGGTGCCACGGTTTTGGTGGTCAATGTTGCAGCAGCACACCCCCTGGAATACGCCGATCGTGTCGCCCAACTCGGATCTGACATCATTTCAGCGCTCCCCTAGGCGCTCTAAAAAGTTTCTGATACTCTGTCAGAAATCAACAAAGACAAGGCTTTACGCCTTAAACGCAGACCAAAGTACGCAGAAGCAGGAGAACCCAATGAGCCAAGAAATGAGTGATCGCCAAATCCCCCTCATCATTAGCGTGGACGATCATGTCGTCGAGCCTGCGCATCTGTTTGAGCGTTGGTTGCCAGCGAAGTTGCGAAGCCATCCTGATGCCCCTCGCATTGAGCGCCGCGGAATCGCCGGAATGAAATACGTGGGCGGAACCAAGTATGAAATCGAGTGGGACGAATCAGCACCCAAAGCAGATACATGGTTCTATGAAGACCTTGTTGC
Source organism: Ilumatobacteraceae bacterium (assembly GCA_009691255.1). GTDB lineage: Bacteria > Actinomycetota > Acidimicrobiia > Acidimicrobiales > Ilumatobacteraceae > UBA2093. The sequence continues at coordinate 51,462 of SHUT01000003.1, read as the reverse complement.
TCCACACAAGCGCCATGTTGCCGCCGTTGGTTTTGCACGCGATGACATGACGCTGTCGCCAATCACATACGACGAGATGCGCCCTGGTTGCTATGACCCCAAAGAGCGACTAGCCGACATGGACGTTGATCACCTTCAAGGTTCGCTCTGTTTCCCCACTATGCCCCGTTTTTGCGGACAAACTTTTGCCGAAGCAAAAGATAAAGAACTGGCGATGGGTTGCGTGACTGCGTACAACGACTGGATGGTCGAAGAATGGTGCGGAGACAGCGGTGGTCGATTGATTCCGTTGCCAATTATTCCGTTGTGGGATGTTGAAGCAGCAGCTAAAGAAGTGCGCCGCAACGCAGAACGCGGATGCACCGCGGTTGCGTTTAGTGAAATCCCTGCAAAGTTGGGCTTGCCGTCAATTCATTCCGGATACTGGGAGCCATTTTTCCAGGCTTGTGAAGACACCAACACAATTATTTGTATGCATATCGGCTCGAGTAGCCAGATGCCTGCAACATCGCCTGATGCTCCTCCGGCCGTAGCAGCAACACTTAGTTTTGGAAATGCAATGAGTTCGCTCACAGACTTTTTGTTTAGTGGCATTTTAGTCAAACACCCCAATCTCAAACTTGCTTACAGCGAGGGACAAATCGGTTGGATCCCATACATCTTGGAACGAGCAGACGATGTGTGGATGGAGCATCGTGCTTGGGGCGGCGTACGTGAACTTGTCCCCGAGCCACCAAGCACCTACTGGTTTCGTCAAATATACGGATGTTTCTATCGAGACCGTCACGGGATGGAGAGTCTGCACCGCATCGGACTAGACAATGTGACGTTCGAAACTGATTATCCACACACCGACTCGACTTGGCCAGATTCGCAAAAAATATTTGCAGAACAAGTACAACATCTTGATGATGCAAGTGTGTTTAAAATCGTGCGCGGTAATGCCATCAAGATGCTGGGACTCGATCCCGTAACTGGTCTTTGGCGTAAGAGGTGACGCTTCAATTACTCATGGAGACTCCTGCCACTATTGCGTCGCAGTTGCGTGCCCGCATCGGGGATGATCATCTTGGATATGTCCTTGATGAACAACGCTATTCGTGGCATCAAGTTGCGCAACAGTCAGTTATTCGTGCATCAATGCTGAAATCTCTATTGCAGAACTCGCCGCCACACATTGGCGTGCTACTTGAAAACACACCTGAGTATTTGTTCTTGGCCGGTGGAGCATCTTTTATCGGAGCAGCAATCGTGGGCATCAATCCCACTCGTCGGGGCGCAGAACTCGCACGCGATATTCGCCATACCAACTGCCAAATAATCATCACAGATTCAGCACAACAGGAGTTGCTGACAGACCTTGATCTGGGTGACGTACACACCACCTTGCTTGTGGACTCCACCGAGTACGTCACTCTCATTGCTCAGCATTCAGATGCTCTAATGCAGCATGCCTCACAAGATCCGAGTCCGAGCACGCCTCTGTTTTTATTATTCACGAGTGGCAGCACTAGCGCCCCAAAGGCCGTGGTTTGCAGCACAACTCGAATGGCAATGTCTGGAATCAGGGCTTCAGAAATTACGGGCGTTACCAGAAACGATGTGTGTTACTCGCCAATGCCGTTGTTTCACGGTAATGCACTGATGGCTAACTGGTCATCTGCTCTAGCCCATGGTGCAACTTTTGTCATGCGCCGTAAATTTTCGGCTACGAAGTTTCTTGATGATGTGCGCCAACATAACTGCACTTTTTTTACATACGTTGGTCGCACTATTGCCTACATCTTGGCTCAACCCGAAACTCAATACGATAAACAGCACAAACTTCGCCATGCTTTTGGAACAGAAGCGAGCGCACTTGATCGCGAACTATTCGAGAAACGATTTGGATGCCGCCTTATTGAGGGCTATGGCTCAAGCGAAAGCGTGATCGTGATTAGCCTCACGCCGGATAGTCCGCTCGGGTCTCTTGGGCGCCCTCGCAATCCCGCCGACGACATTGCGGTCGTTAATCCTGATACTGGCCAAGAATGTGTGGCAGCCAAATTCACCGAACACGGCGCAATCATTAACCCAACCGAGGCTATTGGTGAGCTCGTGAACCGCAATGGCGGCGGAGCTTTTGAGGGCTACTACAACAATGACTCTGCTACTGACGCACGTCTGCGCCGAGGCTGGTACTGGAGCGGTGATCTTGCATACCGCGATGCGGATGGGTTTTTTTATTTTGCAGGTCGCGATGCGGACTGGCTGCGTGTCGATAGTGAAAATTTTGCGACAGCACCTGTTGAAGAAATCTTGCGTCGGTTTGCCGGGGTTGTGATGGTGGCCGCCTACCCAGTGCCTGATCCACGCACAGGAGATCAGGTAATGGTGACCCTAGAGATGACTCCCGGCAGCATCTTTGATCCTGTCTCTTTTGATACTTTTTTGTCATCGCAACGTGATCTAGGCACAAAGTGGGCACCGCGCTTTGTGCGGATAACCACCTCTATTCCACTGACTGCCAATAACAAAGTCAATAAAACTCCACTGCGCTCGGAGGCATGGATCACACCTGATCAAGTCTGGTGGCGTACAACAAAAGATGCAGCGCTCGAACCTCTTACACTGCTTCTCGTGGTAACATTGCATCAAGAATTTCACCAAAATCAACGAACGGCATTTCTGCCCGTAGGAGCACCGGCATGACATATGCAGTTGGCACCACCAATACTGACCTATTGTTGCCAGACCCCCACGACAAGCCAGTGCACTACACGCTCATTTCGGTTGACGATCACTTAGTAGAACCACCCGACATGTTTGATGGTCGCCTGCCGTCTCGTCTTCAAGATCGCGCACCGCGGTTGATCGTCAACGAACAGGGGCACCAAATCTGGAACTTTGACGGACAGACATTTACACAGGTGGGCATGAATGCAGTTGTAGGACGCAAACCAGAGGCTCGTTCGCTCGAGCCGACCCGCCTTGAAGACATGCGTCGTGGCTGTTTTGATGTGCACGAACGAGTCAAAGACATGGACATCATCGGATGTTGGGCCTCGCTGAATTTTCCGTCTCAAATCACTGGTTTCGCAGGTCGAATTTTTAGTGGTTGCAGTGATCCAGAAGTTGGTCACGCCACCATGCGGGCCTGGAACGACTGGATGTACGAAGAGTGGTGGCAGCAGTACCCCGACCGATTTATTCCGTGCGGTATTACATGGATGGCTGATGCCCAGTTGGGCGCAGATGAGATCAGGCGCAATGCAGCACGCGGATTTCATACAGTCACTCTGCCAGAACGTCCACACAACATCGGATTGCCCTCCTTGTTCACTGGCTGGTGGGATCCCATTATCCAAGCGTGTGTCGAGACCGACACGGTTATCTCATTACATGTTGGCTCAAGCGGTATGTACCCGATGCCAGAAAACGCACCCGTCCTGCAACTGGGAGCCACGATGTTTGGACAACTTTCGCTCAACGCGTGCGCGGAGTGGCTGTGGAGCGGATACGCGTACCGTTTTCCGACTCTCAAAATCGCAATGAGCGAAGGCGGCATCGGATGGGTGCCAATGCTCATCGACCGCCTCGAAAACGTTGTTGACCGCAGCGGTTACGGCCAAGGATGGGATATACGACCTGCCGATGTATTGAAGCGCAACTTTTATTTCTGCACGATTGATGATCCGAGCACAATTGATTTATATGACGTCATCGGGCAAGACCACATCATGGTTGAAGTTGATTACCCGCACGGCGACAGCACTTGGCCAGATACGCAAAACGTACTGAAATCGGCATGGGGTCATCTACCCAATCACATACTGCGCAAACTCTGCAGTGAAAACGCCGCAAGTTTGTATAGGCACCCACTTCCCAAAACTGTCTTGCCCCTATGACGCCTTCACCTGACGCTTTGTTGCCACCTCTTGGTCCGCGTCAAGAACTGGTCTTGCTGGCACGCACTCTTTTGCAAGAGGGTTACAACGATCATCTAGCGGGTCACATTACATACAAACAATCAGATGGCACCTTCTTGGTAAATCCATGGCCACTCCTGTGGGATGAGTTCGGTCCAGATGATGTCATCGTTATGAACCAACTTGGTGAAAAAATTTCTGGCAAATGGCAGATACCCCTTGGTATTCCGCTTCATGTGGCACTGCATCAGTTGCGTCCTGATGTTGTGGTTTTGGTTCACAATCACCCGTTATTTGCCACCACGTTTGCCAACGCAGGTCGTGTACCGCCACCATATGACCAAAGCAGTGCACTCGGTGGCGGAACTGTCGTACTCGTAGACGAATACACAACAGCAGTTAACGATGCAGATGCAGCACGCGCTGCCGCACAAGCAATGGGCTCCGCTGATATGGCGTTACTTGCTAATCATGGCGTGATGGTGACAGGTATTTCTATCCGCGCTGCTCATCAACGAGCAGTTGCACTTGAACAACGATGCAAACATGCCTGGCATGTAGAGGCAATCGGTGGAGGACATCCACTTCCCCTAGAAGCACAAGAACGTTCGTCGCTGAGTGATGGCAACAAATTCATCGGATTCTGGGAAGCCATGGCTCGACGCGAGATTCGCCGCGACCCGAGTATTGTTGCGGGTGACGTTCGCTAACGACGCGATGCGATCCATTCTTGCCATGAGTCATACCACTCAGGCAGTTCACCCTTGCCGGAATGATTAGCAGGCCAATTCGCATCAGGCAAGTCGTTGGGGTGTTGCAATATGTCTGCTCCGTACCACAACAAGTGTTTGCGTCGCACAAATAACCAGTGGTCATCAACGCGAGCGTAGATGTCGTGATACTGAATCTGCTGCACAACCCAGACTGCGGCTGAGTCAAGAGGTTCGATCTCTGCACGACAACTCACGATGCCTGTGGCTTTGTCAGCATCAGTGACATCAATGACATGATTTGTAACTTGCAAAATACTGCGACCAAGAGAACTAAATTGTTGCCGCAGATTTGCAATCAAGGCATCATGCCCAACTTGTTTGGACCCTACTCGCACATCGGGGACAAATAGTTCAGCGACTGCGGCAAAGTTACGTGCATCAAGGAGCACCGCATATCGACTTGCCAACTGGCGAATATCTTCATGGGCTATTAGCCAAGCCATCGGATGGGATTTACGCAAACTCATAGTTAGGAAAATATACCCTGTCGCCCTGAGGCGACAAACCGACTCTGAAGCTCGTCATACTCTGCTCTACCAAAAGATTCGAACCTATCGCTCTTTTGGGCCCGCATATACATTGAACCTTCGCCACGGACCACGCTCTGCCACTTATCTTTAGTGAGTTCACGTTTGAGCACCTTGTTGGTTTGAGTGAGAGGCAACTCAAGCATGATGCGTACAAACGACGGCAACCACTTTGGACCAAGATCGGATTGCGCGCGCAAAAATTCAGTGAACTTGTTTGGATCAAATGTCACTCCATCTTTTAGTTGCAACGCCACCATCACCCGATCTCCGATATCAACATCTGGCACTCCGTACGCTGCGGCCAACACGACGCCAGGAAATCGAGAGACGATACGGTCGATAGGCGCTACCGCAAAATTCTCACCGTCCACCCTGATCCAATCTGCGGTCCGACCAGCAAAATAAAAAAAGCCATCTACATCGCGATAAGCCAAATCCCCCGTCCAGTAGAAGCCGTTGCGCAACCGCTCGCGATTTGCTTCGTCATTTTTCCAGTACCCCTCAAATGCCGACTGAGCAGTGTTGGTGATTTCTCCAGTTGCCTCTTCGGCATTTAATAACTGGCCATTTGCGTCAAATATTGCGACAGGACATTCTTCATTTGTTTGAGGATTCAACACCTTGAGCGCTGGAGAAATAGCAACGCCCAAAGAACCTTGGGGCATATTGGGGACCCGAGTGATCGAGGCGCCCATTTCAGTTTGGCCGTACCCATCAATGAGTTCAACTCCAAAACGTTGCGCAAAACGACCGATATCGGAATCGGCACCTTCATTGCCAAATCCGAGTCGCAATGAATGATCTTTGTCGTGCTTGGATTCTGGAGTTGCCAAGATATACGCCAGTGGCCTGCCAACATAATTGAAATAGGTAGCGCCGTATCTGCGGACGTCATCCAAAAAGGCTGATGCCGAAAACTTGGGGCGCAAAGCCGTCGCTGCACCTGCCATCACCGTGGGCGCCCAGCCAGAAAATAATGCAAGCGAATGGAATAAGGGCATCGCTATGTAGGTCACGTCTGTGGGCTCAAGATGAATGATGTAGTTCATTGCACCACCGACAAAAGTGAACCGGCTATGCGACGTGATTACAGCCTTTGGCGCGCCACTCGTTCCCGAAGTAAATAACAACAAGAAGCAGTCAGACTCCTTGACCTCGACATTTGGTAAATCTTGGCCAACATATGGTGCAAGCTGATCGGCGTATGATTCGTCATCCACCACCAAGATGCGGTTATTTGCTACGCCTAGGTCAAGGCCATCAAGCAAGGCCAACTGGCTGCGCTGCGTGATGATGAGTTGACAATCGGTGTATGTGATATCGCGTTCAAGTTCTGTACCGCGCCGTGTCGGGTTTATGCCTACTACCGTGCTGCCCGTAACGGCTGCAGCGCCAAGCCACATCGTGAAGTCTGGGATATTTTCAAGCAGCACTCCAATATGCGCTGGACCATCAAGTCGCATGTGTTGCCATAGCGCAGCCCGTGCTGCAATGTCTGCAACCCATTGTCGATAGGTCCAGCGTTGGTCTTCAAACAGCAATGCTGTGTTGTCATCATCGGCACGAGCTCGCACATGATCAGCAAAAGTTGCCATATAAGTGTCCTATATCTCTCGTGCCACTATGCCAGCAGAATGAATTGCGCCCTCAATATAACCAATGTCGTGTGCGTCACCGATGACATGTACGAGCATTCCCGCAGTGCGCAACTCATCAGCAATTGGCGCCGCTGCTACGACATTATTAGCAATGATGACATCTTTTGATGCAATGACGTCTGTGCTTGAACGGCGCAATTGCACGCCATGACGGGTGGCATTTTGTACGGCGGTCCAGCGGCGAGGCATGGCCATTGGCAGGCCTAACTGGGCTTGTTCTTCAACAACAGTGACTGTTCGGCCACGCGTGGCTAAAAACTCAGCGAGTTCTAGACCAACGAGTCCACCACCGACAACCGTGATGTCTTTACTAAGCGGCAAATACATCTTGGACCATGTCCGCACGCGAGTGATGCTGCGCGATATCCCAAAAAGTCGCGCTAGTTGTGCAATCAATCTGGTCTTTATTGAAGCACTCAACACGATGCCTTCACCCGTCAACAACGCGCGTAGGTCATCGCCGGTGTACACGCGCGACTCTGCATAATCAGTATGTTCATTCGCTGGACGATTGCGCACCGCACCCGTTGCGACAACTACTTCATCGGGGACCAACTCTAAAATATCAGCCGCCAGAAGTCGCGTCTTAAGAAAAATTTGCACGCCTAATCTGCGCACCTCATGCTCGAGCCACTCCACCAATGGACCATTGGCTGGTGTCGTGAGTTGTGAAAACCAAGCCGTACCGCCCAGGCGTGACGATGCTTCATACAGCGACACTAAATGTCCGCGCATCGCGGCAATGCGTGCCGCCTCCAGACCCGCAGGCCCCCCGCCGACAACAAGCACTCTCTTTGCACGTGGAGCCGGTATCAATTGCGCCAGTGGTTCGTTGCACAATGCAGGATTAACAGCACACTTGGGTGGTGCATCAAAGAAATTCTGTTCAACGCAGACATAGCAGTTGATGCACGGACGAATTGACTTGCGTTGGCCAGCCTTGAGTTTGTTCACTAGATCTGCATCGGCCAATAACTGGCGCCCCATCGAAACAAAGTCGCATTCTCCGCGCGTGATCATTTCGTCACCGATTTCAGGGCTGATACGCCCAACTGCAATAACCGGAATAGTTACTGATTTTTTTACAATGCGTGCAAACTCGCGATATTGTGCCTCGCCGCTTGGCAGCGGTCCATCCGTGAAGTCTCCAAACGGGTTATGTGCATTTGCTGAAACATGAATTGCATCGGCACCAGCATCTTGAGCCATTAGCGCAAAAATTGCGGCCTCGCTTGGAGTCATGCCATCTTGTAGTCCGTATTCCATCCCGTTTAGGCGAACACTGATGGCGATGGTGTGACCAACTTGCGCCCGCACTGCACGAATTATGTCAGTCATCAAACGACCACGGTTCTCAACTGAGCCACCCCAACGATCGGTGCGCTTGTTGTAGCCACTAGACAAGAATGTGTTCACCAAATACCCATGTGCCGCATGGATCTCAATGGCATCCACCCCAGCCCGTGACGCACGGTTTGCGCCCTGAGCAAATTGATCAATCACCCAAGCAAGATCGTCTTCGTCGGCTTCTTTGTGTATTGCTTGCTTGCCACGTGACGCCGAGCCAAGTTTCATGAGTTCATCAATCGTGTTGTCTTGCAATGCTGCGAGATCAAGTTTGCCCTCGGGCAACGATGGCACCAACAACGGTCTGCCTTGCGCTGTGTCGACACCAGCAGTCTTGCCGTGATGACAAATCTGTACGCACAACTTGCTTCCGGCAGCATGGACACTGTCGGCTAGAGCTTTGATACTTGGGATGTGGCGATCATCGCTAAATGACGGCTGATGCCACGAGCAGGCTCCGATTGGCCACGCCACGGCTCCTGTGCCTGTGATGATGAGACCAACTCCACCTGCTGCGCGAGCGGTGTAATGTGCAATCTCTGCTGCCGAGAAATCGCCGTCATCGCATAAGTTCATGTCCATCGCGGGCAGAACCACTCGATTAGCAAGCGTCATGGCGCCGATCTGGCCAGCGCCCAGTAGTGAGTTGAAGCCCATTTCACCAACCTCTAAATGTTGGGTCACGTCTCTGGATGAAAGCCTGAACGCCCTCGTTGAAATCTTCGGTTCGTGATGCCAGTTCTTGAGCCCATGCTTCTTGATCAAACGCCGTTGTGCGATCTACATCAAGTGAACTATTCAGAAGGCCTTTTGCCAACGACAACGCTTTGGTGGGCGCAATTGCCAAACGACCAGCCCATTCGTCGACGACGCCACTGAACTGATCGGCACTCACGGCCCGATTAATAAGACCAATGCGCTCAGCATCAGGTGCAGATAGATCATCTCCGAAGAAGATCAGTTCTTTTGCTTTCGCTAAACCAATCATGCGCGGCAATAAATAGGCACCTCCACCATCAGGGGTAATGCCGCGTCGCACAAAGACTTCGATGAATCGCGCTGTATCGACAGCAATAATCAGATCACATGCAAATGCAATGTGCGCACCGATACCAGCGGCAGTGCCATTGACTGCTGCAATTACTGGTTTTTCACAATCCATGATTGACATAATCAACCGCTGCGCACCATTTTTAATATTGCGACCAACATCGCCAACGGTACGTTCAGGAGCACCGTCAGGTCGAGAAGTTTCTTCAATGCGAGACACTCGCAAATCAGCACCGGTGCAAAAATGTTTTCCAGTAGCGCTCAGAACAACCACACGAACATTGAGATCTGCAGATGCTTGAGCGAAAAGTTCAATCAATCGGTTTCGTTGATCTGGGGTAATTGAGTTTGCGGCGTCGGGCCGATTTAGCGTGACGCGCGCAACTCCATTAATAACGGTGTACAGCAGATCATCAGTCTCGGTGGTCATAGTGGTTCCTATCGTGCCGTTACGGTCTCGGTATCGCGACCAGATTTAAGTACTGTTCCGGGTGTTGCGCCTGTGGCAATGCCGTCACGCAAAATTGCGACACCATTGACAAAGACATGATGCATTCCGACAGAGTCAGCGGTGAGTCGTGCCGAGTTTCCGGGCAAGTCGGTCACCAAGCGAGGCTCTTGGCTGCCCACGGTTGCGGGATCGAACACAACAACATCAGCTAGCGCACCAACGCGCAAGACTCCGCGATCTTTGAGCCCAAACAATGCCGCAGGATCAGAGGTCATAAGTTTCACCGCTATTTCCATGCTGATGAGTTTGTGACCATGCAGACAATCATTGAGAAACTTGGTTGGATACGGAGCACCACACATCCGATCAAGATGTGCTCCTGCATCAGATCCACCGATCATGGCGCGGTCATCAAGCCATAGTTCGGCACGCATCCGCCACGACTCTGCATCGTTATCTTGAGGTGTTGGCCACAACACGGTGCGCAACTCATCGGCAATCACAATGTCAAGCAGAGTTCCAAAGGCTGATGTTTGTCGCTCGTTGGCAATATCGCGTACGCTACGACCAGAAAGACCAGCATTTACTTCAGCAAATGTGTCGCCAATGATGTAGTCAGCCCAATCTGCAAGACGCCGGAATACACCCGCTTCTTTGGACAGGCTCCACTCCAACAATTTGATCCGCGTATCGGGGTCTTGCAGGCGTTTAATGCGTTGCGCCACAGTGCCAGCCATTATGTCGTTCCAGTGAGGCATCAACCACAAACCACAAAAATTCAGAAACGACATATTCATTGGCACTTGGATCGGCATCGTGAGTGCTACGACTCGCCCACCAAGTTCTTTAGCTCTTGCAGCTGCTTGCAGTTGGCGTGGCACACGATCAGGCTCTCGTGAATCAACAGTGAGCACATTCCAGTTCATTGGTCTGTTGGCAATAGCGCTCATCTTGGCCAGTAGGTCGATCTCGTCATCAGAAAATGTGTCTAGGCAGCCAGGAACGATTCCTTCTAGAGTTGTTCCTGGATATTTTCCGGTTTCTTCGCAGAGCGCGATTAACTCGTCATGTGTCGCCCATCGGCTTGCGACTGGCTCACCTTCTCCGTCTGAGTGTGATGTTGAGTTCGTAAATGAAAATCCGAGCGCACCCGCTTCAATTGCTTTTGCCAACTCCGCGCGCATTCCAACAATTTGTTTAGCGTCAGCAGGACTACCGACCGCATCAAGGCCCATTGCGTATCGCCTGATTGCGCAATGTCCCACCAAGAAGCCTGCGTTAACAGCAATGTTTCCTTCGAAGCGTTGCAAGAAATCTGCAAAAGTTTCCCATGACCAATCTGTTCCGTGTTCGAGTGCAGGCAACGGCATTCCTTCAACTTTTGACATCATCTTGCGCAAGTAATCACCGTCACCTGGCTTGAGTGGTGCAAGAGTGAATCCACAGTTGCCACCAATCACTGTTGTGACGCCATGAAAACTCGATGGTGTTGCCATTGGGTCCCAAAGCAATTGCGCGTCGTAGTGCGTATGTGGGTCGATAAATCCGGGTGCAACAACCATTCCTGTTGCGTCAATCACATTCTGGGCAGGTTCATCTGTGGTTCCCACTACGACAATGCGTCCGTCTTTGATTCCGATATCACCCCGACGACCAGAGGCACCGGTGCCATCAACGATTGTTGCTCCTGTGATCAGATGGTCAAGCATTCTGGGCCCCTCAAGTTGTGTCCTTTTCATCGTTTTGGCGGCCATCGGGCCGTTGTAACTAGCCGTCATCTTCCAGCCAATGAAATCTGACGGTGTGTCAGATTGTACCATTGAGGCGCTATGACCAATCCAAAGACCTACAAGTTACTCATCGGGGGACAATGGGTCAAGGGTGCCCTTGGCACTTCTCCCATTATTAACCCGGCCACCGAGACCATTGTCGGACACGCCCCCGAAGCGTCTGTCGATCAGGCCCTGCAGGCCGCTCGTGCTGCTCGCGAGGCGTTTCCAAAATGGGCTGCCACGGCACCAGAAGAACGTGCTCGCCTTTTGCACGCCGTGTCCGTGCGACTGCAAGAACGTGCCAGTGATTTAGTGCCCTTAATTATTTCCGAGACTGGCGCGACAGCAACCGTTGGTTCGCGCATGCAAGTACCCGTCGCTGTTGAGCGATTCGCTCGTTATGCAAAAGCTGCTGCCAAGTCATTTGATATTCCGCTACCGCCATCAGCAACGCTGGCAACACCTCTCGCCCCCGGCGGATTGATTGGCGCTGTCATTAATCGTCAACCTGTTGGTGTTGTCGCCTGTATTTCTCCCTATAACTTTCCAGTCGTTAACGTTGCCGGAAAAATTGCACCGGCGTTGGCGATGGGTTGCACTGTTGTAATCAAGCCTGCACCACAAGATCCGCTCGCAGTCATCGAACTTGTTGAGATCATGCACGAAATCGGCTTCCCACCAGGCGTAGTCAACATCATCACTTCGTCTAAACCAGAGCCAGCCGCAGTTCTAACAGAGACTCGCGATGTTGACATGGTGTCATTCACTGGCAGCACCGCCATTGGCCAACGAATTTTTGCTGCTGGCTCACTGACCATGAAACGACTCTTGCTTGAACTTGGGGGCAAAGGTGCTGCGCTTGTCTTTGACGACGCCGACATCGCCACTGCTGTTGGCGGAATCGCTAGCGTCTGGGGTTTTCACAGCGGACAGATTTGTACAGCCCCGACACGCGCCATCGTGCACCGCAGTAAATATGACGAGCTAGTAGAAAAACTTGCTGGTGCGGCACGATCTCTCAAAGTCGGAGATCCCACTGCTGCAGACACAATGGTTGGTCCAGTTATTTCAGCAATACAGCGTGATCGCATCGACGGATACATTGCCACTGGCGCGCAACAGGGCGCCACCATTGTCGTTGATGGTCGTCGTCCGAGTCATATGGAACGTGGTTTCTATGTGGCTCCAACCTTGTTGGCAGACTGTCGCCCTGACATGACACCGGTGCAAGAAGAAATTTTTGGACCAGTCGTTGTGGTTCTGCCTTTTGATGACGAAGAAGAAGCAATCTCGATTGCCAACGGAACAGACTTTGGTTTATATGACTATGTCTTTAGCAAAGACACTGCTCGCGCATACCGCGTGGCTCGTCTTTTACGCAGCGGCAATGTCGGGGTCAACACCGCACAACGAAATCCAGAGACACCTTTTGGTGGATTCAAATTGAGCGGCGTCGGACGCGATGGCGGAGAATTCGGACTCCATGCCTACACCGAGATGCAATCCATCGTTTGGCCTGGGTGACGTTATGACTTCTGAGTCGATTAACTCCGGATTCTTGGCAGGTGTTCGTGTTATTGAGTGCTCCTTGCTTGGTCCTGCTGCATTAGGTGGACACCTTGTTGACTTTGGGGCTGAAGTCATCAAAGTGGAATCCCCTGCTGGTGACTACGTACGGCAAATGACATGGCCCATCGTTGAGGGTTCATCTTTATTGCACTTACACATTAATCGTGGCAAGAAATCAGTGACACTCAATCTAAAAACACCAGAAGCAATCGCCATCTTCGAAGACCTTGTGCGTTCGGCCGACGTAGTCATTGAGGCGATGCGGCCAGGTTTCTTAGACAAAATGGGCCTTGGCTTTGAGCGTCTCAAACAACTTCAGCCCAAAATTGTGTTCTGCACGATCTCTGGTTACGGGGCAACTGGGCCATATCGCGATTTAGCAAGTCATGGTGTTGCTTATGATGCGTGGTCCGGAACGATTGCCCCAGTTATTGATGACGAAGGCTTTGCACGCATCCCTGCACAAACAAATATCGGCATTACTGCGGGTCCTGCGTTTGCAGCAATGTCAATCATGGCAGCCCTCGTGCGGGCGCGAACGACTGGTAAACCAGCATGCATGGAGATCGCCCAGAGCGACTCGGCCGCCTATTTTGATTGGTATCGCATCGAGACCCACAAAGCCTACGAGCGTCCACAGAGCGAGGTCACTGGAAACTCCAGCGATAATTTTGAGCGCAGAGCACCCGGACTTGGCGGCATGTGGGAAGGCGTGCGGTACCAGTTTTATGCGTCTCAAGATGGATACGTGTTGTTCATGGCAAGCGAACAAAGTTTTTGGAAAAACTTCTGCCATGGAATCGGCCGTGATGACCTATTTGAAGCATTTCCAGGCAGCACCTACGCCGATCACGCAAGAGGAAACACGGCGTTACAGACCCAATTGCGCGAAATCTTTAAAACTAAAACAACGGCGCAATGGTTGTTGTTTGCTGACGAACACAACACCACAATCGCGCCCGTCAATACACCTCAAACAGTTATGGACGACGCACAGTTTAAGAACCGATTCACATGGGGAAGCACCGAACAACTCGGCTGCGAACAGCTTTTATTGCCACTGCATGTGCTGGGCGAAGAACTGCCAATGCCGACAATGGCACCAACAAATGGCGAACACACCGATGACGTCCTAAAAAATATTCTTGGTCTTGATGCTGCTGCTATTGCTGCTCTGCGCGCAACTGGTGCCTTGGGTTAACAAGCAATCAGTTTTGCGCCTTAGACAATATCTCTTCAGCAAATTTTTCGATTGACGGTCGATAAACATCAGCGCTCTGAGTAAGACCGCTCATCTCGCCCTTGCTCACATTTTGATCAAGAGCCCACGGCATGCACATTGTGCCCGTGATGCCGAGTTCTTCTTCTGCGCGCCGATACAAGTCTGGTGCAGGAAGTGCGTACAAACCACAGATGATGTCAAAGTCATCATTGTCGCGACCGAACTCATGCAAAAAACTTTTTAGCTTGCCCACATAGTTAGCGGCCTCATCCCACGGATACGCGTTGCCAATCCATCCATCGCAATATTTTGCAGCGCGCTTTAGCGCAGCATTGGTATGGCCTCCGCCATAGATCGGGATAGCAACATCAGTGTGCGGTTCAATCGTGCAGGCCGGAACATCGTAGAAATCACCATGCCACTCCACCCATCCGCCTTTCCAGAGCGCACGGAGAGCCGGAATCATTTCATTGAGTCGTTTACCGCGTGTCGAAAAATCAACACCCTGCAGGTCGAACTCCTCTTTCATCCATCCAGCCCCGACACCAAGAGCAACGCGATCTGATGAAATTACTGCTGCCGTCGATACTTCTTTGGCCAACTGCACAAGTGGACGATGCGGAGCCACATAGATGTTGGTATTGAAATGCAGTCGTGTTGTCACAGCACTCATCGCACCAATCAGCACCCAGGGGTCTGGCCACGAGGCACTTGGCTCCCACATTGGCCGCCCATCTTCGTGGGGCGAGTATGGGTACTTGCTCACCAAATGTTGCGGGTAGACCAGGTGATCAGACACCATCAGGCCGTGATAACCCGACTGATCAAGGATGGTGGCCACCTTGACTAGTTGACGGGTATCCATAAACGCACTTGCGCACCAAAACTTCATACGGCTATTCCTAGCATGGGTTCGCTCCATTTCCGTTGTACGGCTTGTTTCTGACAGACTGTCAGAAACGATACAGGACAGGCCTCAGAGAGCGTTTCTCCGCCTGAAGTTGGGACAACACATGTCAATGCAGATCGGAGACTCAGCCGCAGAAGCCATCTTTCGAGATCAGGCTCGCACATGGCTCAGTCAACATGCATCCCTGCGCTCTGACGATGTTGCCAATTGGCATGATGACCTTGGTGGACATGTCGTGGCCTGCAAGAAATGGCAGCACGTTTTGTACGACAACGGCTGGGCTGGTATTTCTTGGCCTAAACAATTTGGCGGACGAGGCGGCACCAGTTTGCAAGCCTCAATTTTTGCGGAAGAGCAATCTAAATTCGATGTAGCGACCGGTTCATTTGCCGTCAGTCTGGGCATGGTGGGCCCCACGTTGATGGCCCACGGCACACCACAACAGCATGCGGAGTTTTTAGCGCCGATGCTGCGCGGTGACCATGTGTGGTGCCAATTGTTCAGCGAACCAAACGCTGGCAGCGACTTAGCAAACATCGGCACACGCGCCGTGCTCGATGGCGACACCTGGATTGTAAATGGTCAAAAGGTCTGGACATCTTTTGGTCAATTTTCTGACTACGGAATCTTGCTCACTCGCACCGAGCCAGAGTCACCAAAACACAAAGGCATTACTTATTTTATTGTTGACATGAAATCAGCCGGAATCGAAGTGCGACCACTTGTACAAATCACTGGCGTGGCTCATTTCAATGAGGTGTTTTTGTCCGATGTTCGAATTCCGGCTGCCAACGTATTGGGCCAAGTTAACAACGGATGGGCTGTTGCCAACACGACCTTGACAAGCGAGCGAGCATTCATCGGCGGTGGCGGAAGTTCTTGGACCGTTGAAGCGCTAATTGAAACTGCCCAAAAGCTGGGGCGCACTCAAGACCCTGTTGTGCGCCAAAAGCTCGCCGCCGCATATACTCGCGCTCAAACACTGTCGTACTTGGGCTACCGCCTGCGCACAGCATCATCACTCGGACTAATACCCGGCCCTGAAATGTTTGTTATGAAATTGGCATACGCTCGTCATTGGGAAAAAACAATGGATACCGCGATGGAAGTTCTAGGGGCTGACGCAATGTTATGGGGAGACAATGTCATTGATAATGGCGAATGGCAACACCGTCTGTTGAGTCAATTCGCAATACGTCTTGGTGGCGGAACAAATGAAATTCAACAAAATATCATCGGTGAGCGCGGTCTTGGATTACCGCGAGAGCCATCGGTAGATCGCAATCTGCCGTGGCGCGAACTCGTGAAAGGTTAAACAAGGGCTAAACAATGACTTCAGTCGACCAAGAAACAGAAAAAGACAAACAGGCTTTCTGGCAAAAATTACAAGCGTTCGTCGGAAAAGAAATTGGGCCAGCACAGTTGTCCCCAGATGAAGTCAACATCCCAATGATTCGTCATTGGTGCGAAGCAATCGGCGACAACAACCCCATCTATCTTGATACGACAGCGGCCGAGGCATCGGTACATGGCCAGATCGTCGCTCCACCAACGATGCTGCAGGCATGGGTAATGGCGGGTCTCAAACCACGAGTACTTTCCGGCACCAATCCATACGAAGACATGAACCAACTACTCTTTTCTAAGCAATTCACCAGCGTGGTTGCCACTAATTGTGAGCAGACCTACGACCGATACCTGCATCCCGGCGACAGACTCTCAATGACCACCACCATTGATGCAATTAGCACGGAAAAAACGACTGCGCTCGGAACAGGGCACTTCGTCACAACTCGACAGGATTATTTTGATCAAAACAACCAACGTGTTGGTTCAATGTTGTTTCGGATTATTCGTTTTAGACCAGCGACGCGCAAAAACCCCTCCCCCCATGTGGTGCGTCCGCGACCTGCAACAACACACGACAACAGTTGGTGGTTTGACGGTCTACAAAACGGAAAACTCTTTGTCCAACGTTGTACAAACTGTCAGGCTCTACGGTTTCCTCCAGGGCCTGTCTGTCCGTCATGTGTGTCGATGGACTGGCACCCTGTTGAGGCCGTCGGCACTGGCACTATCCATAGTTTTGTTGTGACGCACTATCCGCAAGTTCCGGGACTGGAGTATCCGCTTCCGGTCTTGCTCGTCGACCTAGACGAAGGTGTTCGCATGGTGATGAACCCTATTGATACAGATATTGCTGACATCGCTATCGGTAAAAAAGTTGACATCGTACTGCTGGCCACCGATGACGAACTGACACTCCCCTTCGCCCGAGTTCACAAGTAAAGGAACACCATGAATTTTGATCTCTCCGACGAACAACACGTGCTTAGTGATTTAGCACAACAGATATTTAGTGGACTCTCCACGATCGAGCGCATCACCGAACTTCAAACAGGTGATGGCTTTGACGCCACGCTCTGGAACGAACTTGCAAAAGCCGGACTCCTTGGTCTGTGTGTGGCAGAAGAGCACGGTGGTCTTGCGATGCATATGGTGGAGCTATCTCTTGTGCTCGAACAGCAAGGAAAACACATCGCCCAGGTTCCGCTGTGGTCGTCGTCAATTGCAGCAATGACTGTGGCTCAGTACGGCAGCCCTGCATTACAGACTTTGGTTTTGCCAGGTGTTTGCAACGGGACCACAGTGCTTTCTTGTGCACTTGCCAACTTCGGCGCCAATGACTCAATGAACCCTTCAGTCGAGGCGACAGATGTAGATGGTGGAGTTCGCTTGGTCGGATCAAAACCTGCGGTTCCATATGCTCAAAATGCACACTTTGTCGTGGTATCTGCAAAGCGGGTAGATGGATCAGTCGTTCTTGCGCTGGTCGAGACTGATGCACGTGGAGTCATACTCACTGCAGTTGACGGTAGTGATCACCAACCCCAGGCCAACATGGACATTGATGTCGTCGTGCCGGCAAGCCACATCATTGCGGGCCTAACAAACGACGGACGCGAGGCGTTGCGTTGGATGCACGAACATTCGCTTGTGGCCCTGTGCGCAATACAACTTGGAGTCGCCCAAGGATCAATCGCCATCACAGCAGAACACGTCAAGACACGCCATCAGTTTGGCAAGCCACTTAGCGCCCAACAGGCGGTTGCAGTTCGTGCGGCAGACGCCTACATCACCACAGAGGCAATGCGTGTCACCATGCTTAATGCGGCATGGCGCTTGGCAGAAGGCTTTGATGCGCGCCAAGATGTCTTGGTGGCAATGTATTGGGCCACAGAGGGTGGACATTCGGTTGTGTTGGCAGGTCAACACCTACACGGAGGTGTCGGCGCTGACATTAGTTATCCCGTTCATCGCTTCTTTTTGTGGGGAATCCAAATCAGTACGCAACTTGGTGGTGCAAGCCAACACCTTGCCAGACTCGGAAAGTTGATTGCATCCCGATGAATACGCCATCTCTCACCATCGCCGATGTTCAGGTTGGGCAAGAATTACCTGCACTCGATATTCCACTGACCCGCACTTTGATTACCGCCACCGCAATCGCCTCTCGCGACTACCAAGAAGTACATCATGACCCAAGCATTGCTGTCGAGCGTGGTTCGCAAGACATCATCATGAATATTCTCAGCACAAACGGTTTTGTCGGGCGTTACATCACAGACTGGGCCGGACCCAACGCATTTATTAGGTCGGTAAAAGTTCGTCTTGGGGTGCCGAACTATCCTGGCGAGACCATGAAGATGCGGGGCAAGATAACTGCGGTCGACGCCAAGACCGTCACAGTTCTTGTTACTGGAAGCAACTCAATGGGTGACCATGTCACGGCAACCGTCGAAGTAGTTTTGCCATGAGTAATCAACTCGGCAATAAAACAGCCATCGTTGGTATCGGGGCAACAGAGTTCTCAAAAGACTCTGGACGCAGCGAGATGAAACTGGCCTGCGAAGCAGTTCTGGCGGCTATTCAAGATGCTGGACTCAAACCCTCAGACATCGATGGCATGGTGACATACAGCGCCGACAACAATCCAGAAATCGAGATCGCTCGTCACCTTGGCATTGGCGATCTTCGACATTTCAGTCGCGTCCATTACGGCGGTGGCGCTGCTTGCGGAACAATCGAACTAGCTGCCATGGCAGTTGCGACTGGAGTTGCAGACTACGTGGTGTGTTACCGCGCTTTCAATGAACGCAGTGGTCGTCGCTTTGGTTCAGGTGTTCAAGATCTGCCAAATGCCGCAACAGCCGAACGCGCGCAGTTTTCGTATACATCGTCTCAAGGTTTACTAACACCTGCGAGTTGGGTGGCAATGGTTGCTCAGCGCTATATGCATCTATACGGAGCAACGAGCCAAGATCTGGGTCGTGTCGCAGTTGCTGATCGTAAACATGCTGCAACTAATCCAGCCGCTTGGTTTTATGAACAGCCCATCACGCTTGAAGATCATCAAAACAGTCGCTGGATTGTTGAGCCCTTGCATCTATTGGATTGTTGTCAAGAAAGCGATGGTGCTCAAGCCTTAATCGTCACCACGGTCGAGCGGGCCCGAGACATGCCACAAACACCAGCCATCGTCAAGGCCGTGGCGCAGGGTGCCGGCAAAGATCAGTGGACAATGACGAGTTTTTACCGCGATGACATTGCTCAACTTCCAGAAATGAAACTAGTTGCAGACGAACTGTGGAGCTCGAGTGGATTAACTCCCGCAGATATTCAGACTGCTGTGCTGTATGACCATTTCACGCCATACGTATTAATGCAACTAGAAGAGTTCGGATTTTGCGCTCGTGGAGATGCCAAAGACTTCATCAAAAACGGGCGCATAGAAATGGGTGGGTCTTTGCCTATCAACCCTCATGGCGGTCAACTCGGTGAGGCCTATATACATGGCATGAACGGCATCGCCGAGGGTGTGCGTCAAGTACGCGGCACTAGTGTTAATCAGGTACCCGACGTCGAACATGTCCTCGTAACAGCGGGAACAGGTGTACCAACGAGTGGTCTAATATTAGGAGCGGACAGATGAGCAACGAAGTAGTCGATATTGACATCATTAGCAACGAGGCCTACCGCAATGGTCCGCCGCATGAAATATTTACTCGTTTGCGTCATGAGTCGCCAATCATTTTGGCTCCTGGCCTTGAAGACGGTTTCCCAGACAAGTTCTGGGCTATTACTAAGCATGCCGACCTTGTGTCTGTGAGCCGACAATTTCAAATCTACTCATCAGCACTCAAGGGTTCTTTGATGTCAGAGAACCGTCCAGACCTTGAAGATTCTCGCTTAATGATTGACACAGATCCACCAGACCACACTCGACTTCGCACATTGGTCAACCGCGGATTCACTCCAAAAGCAATGCGCATGCTCGAAGATCATTTTCGAGAAGTTGCAGCCGAACTCGTAGCGGCTGGGCTCGCCTCAGGTGATGTCGAATTTGTCGAAAAAATATCTGCTGAACTGCCCCTGATTGCAATTGCCGAGTTAGTAGGCATCCCTGTTGAAGATCGCCACAAAGTATTCGACTGGTCTAACCGCATGATCGGATCAACCGATCCAGACATGTCTAGTGGTCCAGAAGACGCCCAAAGCGCCGCTGCAGATCTTTACATGTACTTCAACGGAGTTGCTGCCACTAGGCGTACCGACCCGCGCAACGACATCATCACTGCACTCATTGACGAGACAGCAGACGACCACTTGGGCTCACATGAGTTTGAACTATTTATGTTGCTGTTGTCAGTTGCAGGTAATGAAACCACCCGAAACGGAATCAGTCATGGTGTACTGGCACTAACAGAGAACCCTGACTCTTTTCAGCAGATGCGTGCCGATCTATCACTTGTGCCGTCAGCCGTGGAAGAAATCCTCCGATGGGCCACACCTGTCAACTCTTTTCGCCGCACTGCAGTGTGTGACGTGGACTTGCGTGGCCATCAGATCAAAGAAGGCGACTGCGTTGTAATGTTCTATGTCTCAGCCAACCGCGACGAAGAAGTATTTGCTGATCCGTTCACCTTTGATATTCGGCGAAACCCTAATCCGCATGTCACGTTTGGCGGAGGCGGACCTCACTTTTGCCTAGGGTCAAACTTGGCAAAGCTAGAAATGCGAATTATCTTTGAAGAACTAGCGAAGCAAGTAACAAATATTGAATTGATCGGCGATGTCAAGCGTATGCGATCACATTTTGTTCACGGCATTAAGAAATTGCCGATTCGCCTCAGTTAGCAGTAATCAAGTCGTCAAGATCTATCAACACTTGATTCTCTGGCAAAACAAGCACACTCGAACTGGCACATTTCTGTAGGGCAGTGAC
Organism: Ilumatobacteraceae bacterium; assembly: GCA_009691255.1. GTDB lineage: Bacteria > Actinomycetota > Acidimicrobiia > Acidimicrobiales > Ilumatobacteraceae > UBA2093. The sequence continues at coordinate 29,986 of SHUT01000003.1, read as the reverse complement.
ACTTCCCCATCCGCGATATGCAGTGCGTTGCCACCAATTCATATCTCGTTTGGGATCAAGTGCTGTCGGAACAATCACTGATGCGCCAACAGCTCGAGCACTGCCAACAACTCGCTTAGGTCCAGCGGTCGCTGAAATGATGACGGCACGCATACCGCGCACAGGGGCCACTAATACATCTGCATGACCAACTGAGGTTGCCAATGTCGACGATGGTAAATGAGGGTCAAAATAGACCCGTGTTCCGCCAACCACTGGCTCGATGACAAAGGTGTCGCCTGGTTTATGTGCGTGCGTGGATGTCATGCCGATCTTGCGGGCGGCTTTGGCGGCTTTGGGTGTGCCATAAACTGGTGTTGTGGGGTCGACAAGAAGAGCAGTCGAGCCATGAGTCAGCAACCAGGTCTGATAGTCGTCGAGTCGTTGTAAAAGCATGCGTGTACTACTCGCCCAACACTCGTTCGACAACTATTATTTCGGCCTGAATTATGAAATCAAACATGAGTGCCTCCGCAGAGAAACCCTACTTCGTAAGACTTAGTCAACGCTTTGTGGAGACAGAAAAATTGACCACTTGCGACTTTAAGGTTCGCTTGCCAACTTTAACTTTTGCTTGGAAACTGTGGTTTCCGCGAGCAACATTTTTGAGAGTAAAGACCGAGGACTTGCCCTTCGCCACAACCTTTCCATCACGAATGATGGTGACTAGCGCTCCGGCTGGCGAGTTGACCGTGATCGTGACGTTGCGACCAACATTACTGACTGTGGTTATCTGCAGAGCAGAATCAACAGCAACTGCTGTTGGTGGTGTCACGGGAGCAACAGTTGTTGGTGGTGTCACGGGAGCAACAGTTGTTGGTGGTGTCACGGGAGCAACAGTTGTTGGTGGTGTCACGGGAGCAACAGTTGTTGGTGGTGTAACGGGAGCAACAGTTGGTGGTGTCACGGGAGCAACAGTTGTTGAGGCAACGCGCGAGAAGAGCAGCAAATTAGGTGAGTCCGCCCCGATGGAGGTGATGACCCCTGTTGTTGCGGCTGCCTTCATTGCTGTCGCTACCTCTGCTGGCGTGAGTAAGTTTTGCGTACCCAAGATCACAGCAGCCACGCCAGCCACATGTGGGCTCGCCATAGAAGTTCCTGACATTGTTGTTGTTGCAGAACTCGAAGATATTGCAGCAGAAGTGATCGAACTTCCCGGAGCAAAGATGTCAACACATGATCCGTAGTTTGAGAAATACGACATTGAGTCAGATGATGTCGTTGCTCCTACGGTGACAGCAAGCGGAGCAGATGCCGGCGAGGATCCGCATGCATCGGCATAACTATTTCCGGCTGCAACCACGACCGTGATGCCATCAGCGATGGCGCGTGCGACGGCATCATTTAGAGCAGCGCTCACACCGGCTACACCAAGGCTCATGTTTGCAACTGCTGGAACCCCTGTGGCATGATCCTGAATCATAAAATCAATTCCTGCGATGACCCCTGACACCGAACCGCTTCCGTTGCAGTCCAAAACACGCACCGGCACAAGCGTGACGAGTGGTGCGACACCATAAGTCGTACCACCGACCGTTCCGCTGACATGCGTTCCGTGTCCTTGGCAGTCCTGGGTCCCGTTGCCATCGTTGATTGCATTAAAACCTGACCTCACACGAGCACCAAATTCACTATGTCCTGCATAAATACCAGTGTCAATGACGTACGCCGTGACTCCGGCTCCGGATCCGGCACGAGTGATGCGTCCGTTCAGTGGCAGTGCGCGTTGGTCGATGCGATCAAGACCCCACGATGCAGCCACAACATCACCAGGAACATAAGTAAGCGGGATTACTGCACCAGACGGTGACGATGAAACACTGTTGCCTACTGCATTAGTGGCAATGACTGTGAATGTATACGACGTGCCGTTTGTCAGACCAGCAACTGTGCAAGACAAAATTGCAGTGGTGCATGTCAGGCCAGCAGGAGACGATTTGACCGTGTAGCCAGTGACAAACGAGCTTACTGGGGCTGTCCAACGCACGACAGCAGATGCGTTTCCGGCAGTAGCTGATACTGCAGTTGGTGCAGACGGTACTGGTTCTGTTGGAGTGACTGCACCAGACGGTGACGATGAAACACTGTTGCCTACTGCATTAGTGGCAATGACTGTGAATGTATATGGCGTGCCGTTTGTCAGACCAGCAACTGTGCAAGACAAAGTTGCAGTGGTGCATGTCAGGCCAGCAGGAGACGATTTGACCGTGTAGCCAGTGACGGGCCACTTTGCATCGACCAGCACAATATCCGTGTCATAGACATCAGAAATACGCGTTAGGCTCACCCATCTAAATCGAGCGCATGCACAGTCAGCCCATTGGCGGATTGAATAGCCAGAGTCGTACGGAGCATCTAGATCAACTTCCGTGGCTTGGATGGAGCCAGCTTCTCGTTGCCAACGCGGAGACGAGATCACTGGTGCAGTCCAACGCACGACAGCAGATGCGTTTCCGGCAGTAGCTGATACTGCAGTTGGCGCAGACGGCAGAGCTGGATTAGTTGGAGTGACTGCACCAGACGGTGACGATGAAACACTGTTGCCTACTGCATTAGTGGCAATGACTGTGAATGTATATGGCGTGCCATTTGTCAGACCAGCAACTGTGCAAGACAAAGTTGCAGTGGTGCATGTCAGGCCAGCAGGAGACGATTTGACCGTGTAGCCAGTGACATCTACAACCGTAGAGCGTTGTTCGAGTCGCACGACTCCATAAGGATGACCACAGCAGCCCCTGACTCTCAAGACATACCCTGATCCAGAGATAGTGGTGGTGATGCGAGATGCATAGCAATCTGTTGAATAGTTGTGAGCACCATCGTCATTAGAGAAAATAATTCGACCAGTTGACACTTGAATGACGTCGAGCCACGGATCAATTGCGCTCGCAACATGAGCAGAACATGAGTGGTCAGAATGACCAATGACATCAAGTGCTCCGGCAGTCAAAGGAATATCTACATAAGGAGTAGTGGAGTTAATGGTGATCGAAGAAATAGTTGCACTGCTCGGGGCTGTCCAACGCACGACAGCAGAGGCGTTTCCCGCAATAGCTGATACTGCAGTTGGTGCAGACGGAAGAGTTGGATCACGGGGGGTAACGGTTGTTGTCGCCGAAGAAACACTGGTGCCGACGCTGTTAGTTGCTGATACTCGAAATGAGTACGCCGTTGCGTTTGTGAGACCAGTAACAATAATCGACAATGCCGTTGACGCAGGGTGAGCAAAAGTAGTCCACGAGCCTGATGCAGATGAATACTCCACTACATAGTTAGAAATAGCGACTCCTCCGTCAGTTAAAGGCGCTCCCCAACTCAGAGTGACTAGCGAGGATCCAGCAACTGACGTAAGTGAGTTTGGAGCACTTGGCACGGTTATCGGAGCTGGATAAAACGAAACGTTGTACAACAACTTGTTTGGCGAACCCGTACCGGGGTTGACTATTACATTTGAAGTAGTGGCGGCATCTAATGCCCGAGCCACTTGAGCTGGCGTATCAGTGGGGTGAGACTGTAAATACTGCGCAGCAACACCTGCGACATGTGGTGTGGCCATTGAGGTGCCTGACCATGACGCAGTAGATGTATCGCTCGACGCAGTTGACGACTTTATGCCAACCCCAGGAGCAAAGATGTCGACACATGCTCCGTAGTTCGAGAAATACGCACGCGCATCACTGGTATCGGTTGCTCCGACAGTGATGGCTGTCGGCTCCGATGCAGGAGACACGTTGCATGCAAGTGATGACTCATTGCCGGCGGCAACCGCAAACACCACTCCATCTGCGACGCCACGTGCCACAGCAGCATTGAGGCTTGAGCTGTAGCCACCACCAAGACTCATATTGGCGACTGCTGGCACGCCAGCGGCGTGATTCGCAATCACCCAATCAATTCCGGCAATAACACCGGAGAGACTTCCAGAGCCGTTGCAATCTAATACGCGCACTGGGAAGAAATTGACATTTTTTGCAATACCATATCTTGTGCCGCCAACAGTTCCAGAGACATGGGTTCCGTGACCATGACAATCAGAGGAACCATTTCCGTCGTTCACCGCCGTGAAACCACTCCCCACTCTGCCTGCGAGCTCCACGTGCGTGGCACGAATACCAGTGTCGATGATATACGCCGAGACACCCGTACCGTTTGTAGAATACGAATACATCATGTTCATCGGAAGCAACCGCTGATCGACTCTGTCAAGACCCCATGAGTCGCCCACCCCGATCGGTTGATCTGTATTAATTGAAACCACTTTGTCTTGTTCGACCAGCACAACGCCTTGCGTTGTGCGCAACTGATTGGCTGTCGCATCACTAAGATTGGCGACGTATCCAGGAAACACATTGGTGTAGTTAGCTAATACCGAGATTTCTAAAGAATTTACCGAAGCAAGCAACGCATCGTTGGACTTGTATCGCACGATATAGCGGCCAGGAATGACCTCGCCAACCGCACCAGTTGGGGTGGATAGCGAACTGATTGTGTCGGTTTCGTTGTCAGCAACAAGCGACACAGGGGCATCACGTTCGATGATTCGCACATCATGGTCTTTGCGTAATCGCGCGACATCAGAACTATCAAGTGACGCAACAAAACCATCAGAACCAGCCGAGAATGTATCGCCTACGTCGTTGCCACGTTTTTCTTCAGAAGCGACTTTTTTTGACAGATTTACGCCATCGCGCAACACCACTATGTAGTCAGAGGAAGTGGCTACCGCCTGAGCAGCCCTGGGCAAAAAGACCACGCCAACACTTGCGATAGTGGCACCTACTACAACCCAGCGCAATACCCTGCTCCGTTCTGTCTTGAAAGATTCTATTGGACCACGCATATACAATCTATAACAATATTACACCCTCTTGTCTGCTCACCCCATCTGCGCCGGAATCCTCCCCAGCCTTCCGGCCTCGTAGTCGCGAAAAGCCTGCCGAATCTGATCCTGAGTGTTCATCACGAACGGCCCGTATTGCACCACGGGCTCGCGAATCGGCCAACCCCCGAGCAACAAGAAATCGGCTATTTGGTCACCTGCTGACACCATCAGATGACCTCCAGGTCCAAAAAGAGCCACATGATGGGGCGCCAAAACATGGCGTTTGCTTCCTAGAGTTGCGCTACCCAACAACATGTACACCATGGCGTTGAACTCTGGATTCCATGGCACTACCAGTTGGGCGCCTGGGGCAAGAGTGACATGGGCGATGGCAATGGGCGTATGCGTACTGCCAGGGCCTGAGTGCGCCGCAATGTCTCCAGCAATAATCCGAACAAGCGCTCCACCATCATGAGAAGTTGTCAGCGTTAATTTGTTCGCCACAATTCCCTGATATCGCGGAGCAGAAAACTTCAATGTTTTTGGCAGATTCACCCACAACTGGATGCCATGTTGCCATCCGCCGGTGTTCAAAACTTTGTCGCTGGGTACTTCGTCGTGCAAGATGCCTGCACCTGCGGTCATCCATTGTGTGTCGCCATCGCCGATAATACCGCCGCCGCCATTTGAATCATGGTGCACAATTTCGCCATCAAGAACATAGGTCACTGTTTCAAAACCACGATGTGGATGCCAAGGTGCACCTTTTGTCTCGAACGGTCCATTCAGCACTGGCCCTAACTGATCGAGCATCAAAAATGGGTCGATGTCTTGCATCGTCAGCTCAGCAAAGCCCCGATACACCGGAAATCCGGCGCCTTCGAGTCCGGCTCGACCGGGAGCAATCTTCACTACGCTTCGCTCGACTGATTCTGGCAGTGCCACTGCAAGCCGCGGCAGAATCAAAGTGTTGGCAACTTGAAGAGCTGGCATGGCTTAATGTCTAGTGTAGATACCGTGCCAACGCAAAGTATAGTTTCCCCGATTGATGGCTCAACTCTTGCAACGCGCGAACTAGCAGATAATTCACAGATAGAAAACATTCTCGCAAAAGCGGCAAAAGCCAAATCAGAGTGGCAGAGCACTTCTATCGCCGACAGAATTCGTCTGTGCGAACGCATGGTGCAATACCTTGAAGCCAACGCCAATGAAATCGGACTAGAAATCACACAGCAGATGGGGAGACCTATTCGTTACACCCCCAACGAGATCTTGCGCGGCGTGCAAGAACGTGCGCGATACATGATGTCAATCGCTCAACGCGAACTCTGTGACTTAGCAGTTCCCCATGTCGATGGTTTTACCAAGTTCATTCGTCGCAATCCGGTCGGAACAGTGCTTGTTGTTGCGCCCTGGAATTACCCCTATTTGACTGCCATCAACTCGGTGGTTCCAGCATTGCTTAGTGGCAACACAATCATCATGAAACATGCCTCCCAAACCCTGCTCTGTGCTGAAAGATTTTCTGATGCTTGCGCTGCCGCCGGATTCCCAGATGGCGTTTTTCAGCATGTACATGCCAGTCATGTAGCCGTAAGCAAGATGATCAGTGACTGGCGTATTAACTTTGTTGTCTTTACCGGATCAGTTGAGGGTGGCGCTGCAATGGAACGCGCTGCTGCAGGGCGTTTTATCGGTGTCGGAACAGAACTCGGGGGCAAGGATCCTTCGTACGTGCGTGCCGACGCAGATCTTGCACTAGCAATAGCCGACAACGTGGACGGATCATTTTTCAACAGTGGTCAATCCTGTTGTGGTATCGAGCGAATCTATGTCCATGCTGACGTGTATGACGACTTCGTTGATGGCTTTGCTGATTTGACTCGTAAATATGTGCTCGGTGATCCTCTTCAAGATTCGACCACGCTCGGACCAATGGTCAACACCAACAGCGCGCAGTTCGTGCGTGACCAGATTGCTGCTGCAATCGCTCAGGGTGCACGAGCAATTGTCAACGAGTACGACTTTGCGGCATCACGAATCGATTCTCCGTATCTAGGACCGACTGTTTTGCTTGATGTCGACCACTCAATGAGTGTGATGCGAGACGAATCATTTGGTCCAGTGATTGGCATCATGAAAGTCTCCGGAGACCAAGAAGCTGTGGCACTAATGAATGACTCGCCATATGGCCTGACTGCTTGTCTCTGGACCAAAGACATTGAGCGCGCCGAAGCACTCGGCCATCTCATTGAGACGGGTACATGCTTTATGAACAGATGTGATTACTTAGATCCCTCTTTGGTATGGACGGGAGTAAAAAACACCGGTTCTGGAATTGCGTTATCAGAACTTGGATTTGGGCCATATACAAAACTCAAATCATTTCATCTCAAACATTCATAACAACAATTAGTGCGGCGGAAACTCGTACTTAACATCAGCGAACGAATTCGTCGGAAAGAAATACAACAGACGCAGCGGTTCGATGCCTGTATTGACTGCAAAATGCTCGATGTCGCCAGGAATAAAAACTGCATCGCCGGCGACAACTGAAGTTGTATCGCCGGCAATCCACACATACCCGCTACCGCTCAAGATGTAATACACCTCCGCTAGCGAGTGCCAATGACCACGTATCGGGACGGGGGCGCCAACGGGTATCTCGGCCACTCCTACTGTTAGGTCAGCCGTCGGAGTGCGGTCGGCGCTAAACAAGGTCCGCCATTGCACAGACCCCCTTACGGAATCTGACCATTCTTGGGTTTCGCAGTCCGCCTCACGGCGAAAAACTGCTACTGCTTTGTTGGGATTATGTGGCATATCCTCAGTCATCGAACCTCCCCTGCCCGTGAACCGACTATAACGACATAGGGTTAAGGTCAAGGAGCACCGATGACGAACATTTTGATCAACACATGGCCATCACTGTTGCCATTAGATGATGACCACCCATACCGCATTGGGGCATGGGCACCCCAGACTCGCGAATGGAACGCCACCGAGATGCAGGTGCAAGGAGAAATACCTAGCGACCTCAATGGGGTGTACCTGCGTAATACCGAAAATCCGTTAGTGCCCGCACTAGATCGCTATCACCCTTTTGATGGTGACGGCATGTTGCACTCAATGTCCTTTAATGGCGGATCTGCTTCGTATCGCAACAGAATGATTCAGACCCAAGGACTCGCCGCAGAACTCAAACACGGAGGTCCGTTGTGGTCTGGTCTTGCTGAATCACCAAAAAAATCTATACGCCAAGATGGATGGGGTGCACGAACACGAATGAAAGATGCGTCAAGTACAGACGTCGTTGTTCATAATGGAATCGCCCTCACAAGTTTTTACCAATGCGGAGACCTGTATCAATTAGACCCTCATACACTCGACAATCTCGGCACCACATCATGGAACGGTGCTTTTCCGCAAGAAGGTGTCTCTGCGCATACCAAGGTCGATGAGAACACTGGCGAGTTGCTATTTTTTAATTACTCAACGACATATCCATACCTGCATTACGGAGTTGTTTCTGCCACCGGAGACCTAGTGACATACACCGACATCCCACTGCCTGGTCCACGCTTGCCCCACGACATGGCCTACACGACAAACTTTTCGATTCTTAATGACTGTCCACTATTTTGGGACGAAGAACTGCTCAAGCGTGACGTATACGCCACTCAATTCCATAAAGAGATGCCCACGCGTATTGCTGTTATTCCGCGTCATGGCTCAAGTAGCGACGTCCAGTGGTTTGAGTGTGAGGCAACATATGTATTGCACTGGATCAACGCCTACGAAGAAGGCGATGAGATTATTCTGGATGGCTATTTTGAGTTTGATCCTTCCCCCACGATGCCCCCAGACGCCGATCTCAACACGCGGCTGTTCCGTTTTCTTGATCTGTATGCGCTGCAATCGCGTCCATACCGCTGGCGCCTCAATCGTCGAACCGGATTGGTGAAAGAAGGCCCTATCTCAGACACCATCACTGAATTCGGCATGATTAACAATGCATATGCCGGTCGCAAATACGACTACACATATAGTGCGATACCAGTAAATGGATGGTTCCTCTTCGAGGGCATCATTAAGCACTCTGTTCAAACCGAAACCGAAGAGTCATTTCGCTTTGATGATGGTGTCTACTGCAGCGAAACTGTATTTGCACCACGCACTAACTCTCGGTCAGAAGACGATGGCTACCTTGTCTCTTTCACCACAGATACCGTGGCCGATGCGAGTGATTGCGTTGTCTTTGACGCACAACGCGTCAGCGATGGTCCCATCGCCAAGATACGACTGCCCGAAAAAATCTGTAGCGGAACTCATTCATACTGGAGCAACCAAACCCCGTAATGCTCTGATTTAAAAGAGTGCTCACACGCTCCAGAAATGGCACAATAGTGTCATGGTCGCTTCTCATCCCATGTCGTCTGGCTTTGACTGGGACACTGTGATCCCCTCGCACGGGCGAACAACGCTCACAGATGAGCAGTGGAACCAATTCAACACGGACGGATATTTTGTCATCGAAAATCTCATCGATGAGCAGACTCTCGCTGAAGTCTGCACTGAGACTGATGCATTTTGTGAACAAGTTGATGAATTTCTTGAAAAATTACCGGACAGCAGAATGTTTATCGCTGAAAAAGGTGCGATTACGTTTGCTCCAAATATCGCTCTCAAATCAGATGTACTACTGAAGTTTGTCTCGTCTTTGCCAATCACCAGACTCGTGCATGATCTCATCGGACCTGATGCTCGTCTGTATCACGATCAAGCGGTATACAAAGCGAACGAAAAGCCCCGTAGGTTTCCGTGGCATCAAGACAACGGCTACACCTTCGTCATGCCAGAGCACTATCTCACTGTTTGGATTGCGCTAAACGACGTGCCCATTGAGGCTGGTTGCGTGTGGGCAGCGCCTGGACTACATCGACGCGGAACACTTCTGCACACATACGTCGAACCATTGGGTTGGGAGATATTTGAAAAACCACCCGTGACTCCCGTTGCTGCACCCATCAAGGCTGGTGGTGCAGTTATTTTTTCTAGCCTCACGCCACACCTCACTGGGCCAAACGTGTCAGACCACATGCGCAAGGCGTACATTTTGCAATATGTCGGACCAAGTGCCAGAAGGTTTGATGGACCTACGGATGCCACAGGTACTTCACTCACTGATGATGCACGATTCCCATGGGTATTGCGCAACGGCTCTCCCGTATGACCGCAGCATCTGATGCCCGTCCGCTAACTGAATACTTTTCACTTTCACGATCAACAATTGACGACTTTGAGCGAGATGGCCACACAGTCGTGCGTGGATTGGCTTCTCGCCAAGAGATAGCTGCCTATAAAGACAATATCGATGAAGCCACGATGGCATGTCGATGGGACAATCGTCCGCTTGAGCAACGCGATACATACGGAAAAGCATTCATTCAATCTGCCAATATTTGTCAACACGATCCCATAGTTGCCGCGTTCGTGTACGCCCGACGATTCGCTCGCGTTGCGGCCGAACTATTGCAGTGCGACGGCGTGCGGCTGTATCACGATCAAGCCCTCTACAAAGAACCTGGCGGCGGATTCACGCCGTGGCATCAAGATCAGGTGTATTGGCCACTAGACACCAACAAAACAATCACAATGTGGATGCCTCTTGTTGATGTGCCGAGCAATATTGGTGGAATGATATTTGCCGACCAGAGTTGGCGACACGGCAATCTTGGAGAACAAGTCATTGGTGACGAATCCCAGGCTCATTTTGAAACAGTCGTTCAAGAACGCGGGTTCTCATTGTCTACTCACGGACCATTCTCTCCAGGAGATGCCACGTTTCATCGGGGGTGGACATTGCATTCGGCCCCAGCCAACAGCACGGACATCATGCGCGGGGTCATGACAATTATTTATTTTGCAGACGGCACCAACATCGGGGTCACAGACCACCCCGCGCGTGAACTCGACCTCGCACTGTGGCTTGGTGGCGCCCAAATCGGAACTCCGGCAACATCCTCGAGCAATCCACTGCTGTGGCATCGCTCATGGGACGAATAATTTTGCCGAACTAAGTATTTAGCGGCCAGCGTATTTGACTGCCCGATTTCCGTTTTCGTCGCGCACATCAAACTCTTCCGAGATGTCTTCAACCCACTGAATCGAACCCGAGCGTTGCATCAAATCCGGTGCGATCACCAGTGCGGCAATCGCACGCCCCACACCAAGAGTTGTTTGAGATGTTGATAGATCTATTCCGCGTTCGCCAGCCCATTTCTGAATGAACTCTGTGGCAACCGATCCTGGATACACCGAACAACAGGCAATGCCTTTGGGTTCTAGTTCGATCGCCATGTCGGCACTCAATCGATTTAGTCCAGCCTTGCCAGCACCGTACGACGAACTGAAGTGATACGAGGTGCCCCCAGGCGACGACACATTGATAATTGACCCGCCTATGCCTGCAGCAAATAGCAATGGTGCTGCATGCCATGACGCCACATAATGTGCGCGCAATCCGATTCCAACTTGGTCATCCCAAATACTCACGGGGTGATCCCAGAATCCACCACCCCATGCAGGTGGATCTGGAATTTTGTAAACATTGTTGATGAGAATATTTAGTTTGCCCGACTCTGCTTGTATTCGGGCAAACAATGCTGCAATTTCATTGTCATTGCCATGATCAACCTGAACTGCGATTCCACGTCCACCAGCATCGTTGACCATTGACGCAGTTGTGTCGATTGAAAGCGGATCACTGCCTGTTGTGCGACCAGTGATATAAACAGTTGCGCCCATTTCTGCGAGTGCGATTGCTGTGCCGCGTCCAATTCCGCGACTTGATCCTGTAACTACAGCAATCTTGCCCGCGAGTTGAGAGCCCATCGTTATTTAGGCACCGCTACAAAGTCAACGTCAAGGCTGATGAGCCCACGCAACATGAAGCTAGGGAAATACTCATATTTGTTTGTTGGTGACAAGCTAAAACTTTCAATCCGCTTGGATAATTCTTCTAATGCCACTCTTCCCTCAAGGCGCGACAAGTTTGCACCTAGGCAGAAGTGGATTCCTTTTCCGAACGCCAAGTTCTCGCGAAGGTTTTCTCTGTCAGGATCAAACGCATCTGGCTCGTCAAACAAGCGCTCGTCACGATTAGCAGACGAGAACACGATCACAATACGCGACCCCTTTGTTAACTGGGTACCACCAAGTTCTGTATCTTTGGTGACAATGCGCCACATTCCCTGAGTTGGTGTCGACAAACGGAGTGTCTCATCAACAACGCGATCGATTCGCGATGGATCGTCTCTGATCATTTGCCACTGCTCTGGATTTTCTGCTAGCAAACGCATCATTTCGGTCAACATCTTGGTCGTTGTTTCGTTGCCCGCCACAAGCAACTGCGCCACGATGCTGAGCATCTCGGGCATATCAAGTGGTCGCCTATCAGTGACTTCTGGGTCGTCGTCTTCAATGCTGGCATTCAGTAAGTTCGTCAAGATGTCGTCACGCGGATCAGTACGACGAAGCTCGATCTGCTCAGCAAAGTAGTGCTGAAACTCATTGACTCCGCCTTCTGCACGCACTCGCTCATCAAGAGAAATGTTTGTCCCGATTCCGGCGATTGAGTCGTCAGACCAACGCTTGAAATCTGCCAAGCGACTTTGCGGAACATTGAGAGCATGAGCAATCACTTCTACCGGCAACGGCACGCCGAACTCCTTAACGAATTCAATGTGTCCATTGGCAATCCAAGAATCAATCAAGCGCACAGTCAATTGACGGACGAATGGCTCAAGTTCAGCAATGACCTTGGGGTGAAACGCCTTCGAGACCAGTCGGCGATAGCGCGTGTGGTCTGGCTGATCAGCAGTCAACATGGTGGGTACGCGTGGGTACCCTTCTTTGACAACGGCACTCAAGCGTTCGCGTGCTTCTGCACTGAGTGGCATTCCGGCACCACCAAACATCGAAGAATACGTCTGCGGGTCACGCAAAACTTCCATCACTAAATCGTGCCGCGTCACAAGATGTACGCCAATGCCTTCGACTAACAAGACGGGAGCTTCTTCACGCATCTGGGCATAGTGCGGAAATGGGCACTGCAATGTCTCAGCATCAAAAGGGTTAAATGTTGCAAGGTCAGTTTTCATATTTTCTCCATCTATTTGATTTGTACAGTTTTATTTTCCTGAGAGTCGTTCAACAATTGGAGCGGCAGCTTGCATAACCGACGATCCAAATGTGATATAGCTGATTCCGTAACGCTCACGTCGCTCAACAATGCGGTCACATATTTCGTCGACCGAGCCGATAAGCGCATTGGGGTGTTCAGCAAAAACTTCTGGTGTTAAACCAAACATTGGCGCCATTTTGGCCCGAGTTGCTGCGCCATCTGGCGTGACAACCGTAAAGTACGCAGCGATTTCGATCTCAATGTCATCAAAACGCTTACCAGCACCATCTTTGATCCATTGAATCTTTTGATCCGTTAGTTCAGCCGTGGAAGAGCCAATGCCTTCCGGGCCAAGCTTGCCAGATGAGTTGTTGAAGTTCAGACTCACAATGTCGGCTTCTCGTCCGGCAATTCCCAAGATGCGTTGTGCTCCTCCGCCGATCATGATTGGAGGCAATGGTCGCTGCACTGGTTTTGGAACAGCGTCAAATCCAACGGCATGAACATGTTTGCCTGCGATATTGAGTTCTCCGTCCGCACTTGAAGCGCGAATCAACGCAATAACTTCTTCGAGTCGATCTAATCGAACTCCGGCACGATCAAAAGTAATCCCCATTGCGTCGTACTCGTTTTGCAACCAGCCTGCACCTAATCCGATCTCGAGGCGACCCTCAGAAAAAAAATCGAGCGTAGCGAGTTCTTTGGCCAGCATGACCGGATTGCGATAATCCACGCACAATACGCGACAGCCGATCTTGATTGTGCTTGTCGCTTCTGCAGCAACTGCCATTGCCGGAATTGCTGCAACTGTTTGCACAGGGTGACCCGTCGCTGCAAGCGCAGGCCCTGGTCCGATTACATGGTCTGCCAAATGAAAAGAAGAAAATCCTAGAGACTCAGCGGTACGAACAAGCATGCGCCACTCTCCTGCAGACGCAGGCGCATACCCTTGTACTCCAAAACGAAATGGTTTTTTCATGCTGGCATCTCCAATATTGTGACGATTCCGTTGTCTCCGTTTACTTCTACCAAGGCACCATCTGGAATACGCACAGTTGCATCTGTCGCTGACACCACGCACGGCAAGCCAAGTTCACGGCTAACGATAATTGCATGACTGATTTGTCCACCGACATTGACAACCACTGCACCGCAAGACATAAACAGTGGAGTCCATGCTGGGTCGGTGTTCGGGGCAATCATGACGTCTCCTGGCTGCAGATCTCCGGGCTCGGCTGCGTCCAGAATCACGCGGGCACGTCCGATGTAGTGACCAGGGCAACCAGCGACACCCTGAATCGATTCTCCCGGCTTTCCTTTTACGGCCGATGAACTGCCTTTGGGAGGATACTGACTTAGTGGCGGCACGATTCCGTTTTTTATAAAAAATGGTGGCTCGAGCGTTTGCAGATTCAGCCATTGTCCGTACCGAGTTGCCAGAGTGGCCCCCATCGAACCTGGATCAGCAATAAATGCTTCAACTTCGTCGTCAAGCAACATAAAAATATGACCAGCTTGTTGAATCGCTCCTGTTGCAGCGTGACGCCGACCGAGTTCGCGAAACACCATACGGCCCTCGTGTACAACTCGAATGATGTTCGTCTTTGTGCGCTCTCTAAACATCAATTGTGCAGATGCAACAATCGCTGACTCAAACATTCCAGCAAGTTCTTCTCCCAAAACTTGCACCTTGGCACGAACTTCAATAATTGCTTGCTCACGCTCTTTGGCCTGACGCTTGTTGCGAATCTCGGGAGACTCATCATCATTCTGAAAGCGAACACGATCGAATGCTGCCAAAACTATTTCTGGTTTTGTCTCCCAAACTTCTGCACTCATCTCCCACTCATTTGGACCACGAGATCCAAAGTCTGCGATGAACTGACTGAACTGTGCCAAGAATCTCTTGGCGTCCGCAGAGCCTGAGTTGCGCAAGCGATCGAGCAGTCCGGTCACGCCTGCATTAAAAGCAGCCGTCAATTCTTGAGAACTTCGGATCACACGCGAGATCTTCCACATTTCATAACTTGGTTCTGCTGA
This sequence comes from Ilumatobacteraceae bacterium, assembly GCA_009691255.1. GTDB lineage: Bacteria > Actinomycetota > Acidimicrobiia > Acidimicrobiales > Ilumatobacteraceae > UBA2093. The sequence goes on along the minus strand of SHUT01000003.1, from coordinate 14,900 downwards.
ATCAACTTCGCCGATTCCGGCCACAATCTTCATCGGGATTGTTGGATCACCAATCGCCTCACCAACAGCAAACAAAATTCCGGGAGCGACTCCAGAGCCAGATGAAGGCAAAGTATGACTCTCAAAAAGTTTTTGCAACATTGGTTGTGTAGAACGAGCGCGTTCAAGAAGTGCCGAATCCGTCAGTTTTGTCAAGTCAGGTCGAGACGCGCGAAATGCAATCGTCTGCACTTTTTCTTCATTAATCTCTGGCCACGTCGTGGCTGTCATGAGCCAACCCAAGTGGGCACCGATCAACTCCAGCAAGTCGGGTCGCTCATCGAGTGGATGGGCAACATATGGCGGAACCTCGGGATGATTTCCAAAAAATGCTAAGTCAAGTTGCTCAACGGTGACAGCAGGACTACGCACTCCCTGCATGCGGACATTTGCCAAGTTGATATAAAAATATCCGGCAAAGAATCCGGCCACTGCGGGTGGGCTCTCCGTGAACTCATCGAGTGAATAGTTTCCACTTCGCACGTATCCATCACGCCATCCCAGAAGAATTCCTTTTTCCCAACTGAACTGCTGCCCAAGTGGACTCGCAGCAGTCGGTAATACTTCGCCAGCATTTGCACGTGTGTAGTGGGGCCACCTAACACTTGGATCCCTGTCTGTTATCCAGCGCTCTGACATTTTTAGCCCCCGTTAGTAATCATCTGACCGTATGCGTGTCTTGCCAAACTAACCGATGGATTAGTTCGCGCACTATCCCAAGCGCCAGCCCACCCCAGCACGGATACAAAGCCCGCACCCTGAATCAGGAAAACGGGGTGGCAATGATGTTGAGGTGCTTGAGTCCTCGCAAGACGAAGGAATCCTCGTAGACAAAGTCATTGTCGGGGGCCACACTGATGTTGTCAAGACGGTCCAGCAGCAAGCCAGTGGCAATACAGGCTTCTAGTCTGGCCAAGCCAGCGCCAGGACAAAAATGTTCTCCGTTGCCAAAGGCCAAATGGTCTTTGGCATTTGTCCTGTCAATGTCAACGGCATCTGGCTTGGCAAATTTGCACTCGTCTCGATTGGCGGCAGCAAATAACAACCAGAGGTGGTCCCCGGCAGGCACAGTCGTTGCCCCGATTTGCACATCCACCTTGGCTTGGCGAAACAGGCCTCCCACTGGCGCTTCAATGCGCAATATTTCTTCAACCAACGGCTCAATCAACGTGCGGTCTGCCCGCACGCGCATCTGTAGAGCACTGTCTGCAGCGAGCGCATGAATAATGTTGGTGATTAGCTTGGTTGTTGTCTCGTTGCCAGCAACCAAGAACTGCTGCAACATCCCTAACTGCTCATCGTCAGTAAGTTCTTCACCGTCAATCACAGCGTTAGCAATGTCTGACAAAATATTTTCTGCCGGCTCTATCTTGCTTAAGGCAATACGCGCCAAGAAATACTCCTTGAACTCGTTAGAAGAAATAATGAAACCGCGCACTTGGTCAAGCGACGGCGAATGATTTCCAACAGGCATCACGATGTCATCTGACCATCGCTTAAACGTTGCTAAATCATCACCCAACACGCCTAGCGCCAGTGCAATAATTGTCATTGGCAGACCCACCGCAAACTGCGTCACAATGTCTACTTGACCAGATGCTTTAATCTGGGCGGCTACATCATCGAGCAAGCGACTCGCCGTCTGGGTGATTGCAGGTTCCATACTGCGCAATCGATCGGGACGAAACGCGGGATTGACAAGTTTTCGTTGACGTCGGTGATCTGGCGGATCAGCGTTAAGCAACACGGCTGCCTGCCCGCGTCCAGCGGTGATTGATGTCAAATACGGCGCCATCGTCGGATCTTGCGATAACTCCATGAACCGCTCCATCAACACGGTTCCGGCCGCCTGCGGACCTGTCGGGCTGCGACTCGAGAATCTCTCGGTATCGCGCAAAATCATCCGCACATCGTCATATTTAGTTACCAGCCAAGCTCCGAGATGCTCATGAAAGGTTGGGCCGTCATGCTCACGGAGTTCGGCAAAGATCGGATACGGGCAGGCAATCGCCGATTGCTCCCGATTAATTAGGTCATCGACCCGAGAAGACGCTGTATTGGTAGCCACCCATACTCCTTCACTGCTGGACTTGACATAAACTATCCCATATGTTCGCCCACCCGAACTCCCACAACGCAAGGGGGCTCTATGTCAATAGATGAAGCGATGACACCAGCACAAGATTCCACAACATCTACCCATCTCTCGTTTTGTCGCGTGTGTCACGCCAGCTGCCCAATGGAAGTTGACGTCACACTTGGTCGTGTCACAGCAGTGCGTGGCGTTGCCGATGATCCACTTTTTGCCGGATACACCTGCATCAAAGGACGACAGATCCCAGAACAAATGTCGCACCCCGCACGCATTCGCCAATCATTGCGTCGACGTGCTGATGGAACTTTTGAAGAAGTGTCATCCACTGATGCACTCGATGGCATTGCTGCAGAGCTTCGTCGCATTATCGACACTTACGGCCCGCGCGCAGTCGCAAGCTATACAGGCACAGGTGGATACCAAAACAGTGTTGCCGTGCCGGCCGCCCACGCATTTCATGATGGCATAAAATCATCATCGTTTTACACATCCGTCACCATCGATCAACCAGCAAAAAGCATTGCACCTTTCCGCACCGGAATCTGGGAAGCCGGCTATCACAACTTTCGTGATGCAGATGTGTTGCTAGCCGTTGGCTACAACCCGATGGTCTCAAGCTACGGACCAGTGGGAGGTTTACAAGGAACCGATCCGTTCGTCAAACTGCGCGAAGCAAAAGCGCGCGGCATGAAACTCATTGTTATCGATCCCCGACGCACAGAACTTGCAAGTCGCGCCGACATTCATCTTGCCGTTAAGCCTGGCGAGGACCCAACATTGTTGGCAGGTCTCATCAATATTATTTTAGATGAAGGCCTCTTTGACCATGAATTCTGCGATCAGTGGATCTCGGATCTTGATGCACTCAGCAAAAGCGTTGCAATGTTTACGACTGACTATGTTGCCAAGCGATGCGACGTGCCAGCAGATCAAATCATTGCTGCAGCACGCATGTTTGCGGCGGGCACAAAAGGCACATGCGGCACGGGCACTGGTCCAAATATGGCTCCGCACCCAAGCCTCACAGAACATCTGGGAATCGTGCTCAATACAATTTGCGGACGAGTCAATCGCGAAGGCGATCTTTTGGAAAGTGGCTTGTTCTTGTATCCAGAGACACCAAAACGCGCTCAGGTAATTGCTCCACGTTCTGCTGTTACTGGTGCGCCAGCACGTTTCCGCAATTTGCGTGGATACCGCGGCGAAATGCCCACTGCCACATTGTCAGAAGAAATCATCACCCCCGGGGAAGGTCGCATTAGAGCGCTCATCGTGAGTGGCGGAAACCCCGTTGTGGCGTGGCCAGACCAAGAACTCACTATTCGTGCCATGAAAGACCTCGAACTACTCGTTGTTATCGATCATCGCATGTCGGCTACTGCTGAGTTTGCTGACTACGTGATCGCTCCAACGCTTGCACTTGAGCGCGCTGATGTACCTCACCTTATGGACAGATGGTTTGCTGCTCCATACACCAACTACACAGACGCAGTTCTCGAACGCGACGGAGATGTGCTCAACGAGTGGGAAGTATTTTGGGAACTGTCACAACGGTTGGGCTCCACCTTGCCTTTCCCTGGCGGCGATGCACCTACTGACACGCGGCCAACTGACCACGACATCATTGAACTGGCGTATGCCAACTCCCGCATGCCAATTGAAGAAGTCCGAAACAATCGACGCAAGATCCATCCTGAAAAAGCAATGGTTGTCACTGCGGCCGATCCGTCATGCACTGCCAAATTCACAATGGCTCCAGATGACATTGTCGAAGAATTAGCAGTCGTGCGCAACGAAACTGATGGCGCTGATGTACTCGGAATCGACTCCACGCGGTTCCCATTTAGGCTTGTCAGTCGTCGACTCAAGCATCGACTGAACTCACTTGGTAACGAACTCTCAGTCCTTGCCGCCAAAGGCAGCACTAATCCTGCATACATGAACCCTGCCGATATGGCGGCATACGACATCGCCGAAGGTGACCTAATCCAAATCACATCACCCCGTGCATCAGTACACGCCGTCGTCGAGTCAGCACCAGATGTACGAACAGGCGTTATCTCAATGGCGCACTCATGGGGTGGCTCGTCACTTACGGATGAAAAAGTGCGCGACATCGGAACGCCAACGAGCAGGTTGGTGTCTGTTGATCAAGGTTTTGACCCGCTCACCGGAATGGTGGTACAGAGTGCCATCCCTGTTGCGATCAAACTTCTTGAACGACTCACTACTTAAGTTTCATATCGTCACTACATAGGAGGCAATCACCATGTCACGACTAAATATTCCAGAAGGTGAAGGACTCGAAGCGCATCGTATGTGGATGCTTGCCCCACACATGGGCACAGCAATGCATGCAATGAGCGAAGCCGTGTACGAGAAATCCAGTCTTGGCATCCGCGAACGCGAAGTTGCCAGAATGCGTATCGCTCAACTTAATCAGTGCGTGGTGTGTCTTAACACGCGAGCAGCATCAGCGATGGCACAAGGCCTAACAGACGAGCTGTATAACTCAGTGCAGAACTACCACGACAACCCTGCTTTCACTCTGCGCGAACGCCTCGCTGCTGAGTACGCCGAGAGATTTGCTGTTGACCATACTGACATTGACGACGCCCTCTGGGAACGACTACAAGCGCAGTACTCCGATACCGAACTACTCGAACTAACTGTCACGATCGGATTCTGCATCGGCATGGGTCGTGCATTTCACGTGCTTGATGTTGCTAAAGATTTTGATGTCCTTTGGAGCCGAGAACCAAGACCTCAGGCTGTCTGATCAAACTTATTTAGTGCGCGGCAGTCTCGCCCAAATAACTTGCCTCGAGTAGCGAACGATTCTGTGCTAGCTCTTTGGCATCACCTTCAGTGACGAGTTCTCCATGACTCAAGATATAGGCGCGGTCAGCAACCTGAAGCGCCATGTTGACGTGTTGTTCGACAATCAAAACACCTGCTCCGGTCTCCTTGGCAATTTTGCGCAAGATGGGCAAGAGTCGCTCAACAATGATGGGAGCCAAGCCAAGGCTCATTTCATCCACCATCAACAACTTTGGCTTGACGGTGAGTGCGCGCGCCATTGCAAGCATCTGTTGTTCTCCGCCAGATAGAAGACCTGCCCGTCTATCCGTGATTTCAGCCAGCACTGGAAAATAGGCCAATGCTTGCTTGACGTCTGCTCCACTCCTAGCCCCACCCAATCGCAAGTTCTCACCTACGGTTAGTTGGTAAAAAAGTGCCCGGCCCTCTGGCACATGCGCGAGTCCTTCACGCGCAATCAGGTGTGGTCGCCGACCTTTTACGCTCTTGCCAAACACTTTGACCTCACCCGAAATGATCGGAACAAGACCAGATATCGTGAGCAGTGTTGTGGTTTTGCCTGCGCCATTTGGCCCCAGCAATGCCACGACTTCTCCTTCGTTGACATGCAAGTTAAGACCGCGCACAACAGACACGCCGTTGTATCCAGTATTGAGATCAGTGATTTCCAGCAATGCCGTCATCAGTGTGTTCCTTCTGTTGCGCTGCTTCCGAGGTATGCCTCAATCACTCGCGAATCTGTTTTTATTTGTGCCGGTGTTCCTTCGGCGATTTTTTGACCAAACTCAATGACGTAAATGTAGTCACATACATCTAGCACTAGACCCATGTCGTGGTCTACTAAAAATATTGTCATCCCAGCATCAATAATGCGCCTCAGACTTAGTCCGAGTTCGCGGGATTCGCTCGTGTCAAGACCTGCAGCAGGTTCGTCCATACAGATCAACTCAGGTCGAGATGCCAATGCACGCGCCGCCGACACTAGTTTTCGTTGTCCCTGGCTGATTTCGTTAGGAAGTTTTTTTACGAGATCTTGGATTCCCAATACTTCAATCGCAAAATCAACTCCGCTTCTCTCACGCTGACGAGTCGGACGAATGATGTCTGTCAAAAAACTCTTGACCGTCTGTCGCTCTGCCGCTACTTGCAGATTTTCTTCGATTGTTAGGTCATCAAATAGCTCGAGAGACTGCCATGTGCGCGCCATTCCTAAACGACTCCTGGCATGTACCGGCATCGCATCAATTTCTTTGCCTTTGAACTGGATACGCCCAGTCGTCTGAACAAATCCGGTGATGCCGTCAATGAAGGTTGTCTTGCCAGCACCATTGGGGCCAATCAGTCCGACAAGTTTTCCCTCTTCTACCGTGATATCAACATTGTTGACCGCTCGTAGTCCCCCAAATGTGACAGACATTCCGTTCGTGGTTAAAAGATCCATGTCATACCCCCATGGCTATCTTACGCCTCTCGATAGTCTGAAAATTTCGCATCTCGCTCGCTGAGCGCCGCAGTAACTCCTTTGGTCGCAAACGAACCCATATAGTCTATTGATGAGCGTTGATGAAACCCGAGTGCCTGGATCTCTGCTGTGGCTCGTATTCCTGCTCTAATTCCCATAACTTCCATGGCTCGGTGAGCCGCGCGCTTATTGAGTGCTAACAGATCAAGCGGAATCTTGGCTACACGCTCAGCCATTGCGAGCACCGCTGCATCAAGGTCTGCTTCTGGATAGGCGCGATTAGCAAAACCTGCTGCCACGGCTTCGGTGCCAGACATCGAGTCTCCGGTGAGCAACGCCTCCATGCCACGCCGCAAACCCATCATCCATGTTTGCCACTGCATGTCAGGAGGCGACATCAGTCGAACAGGTGGGTACCCGATTTTTGCATCTTCTGCGACGTACACAAGATCACACGCAGTTGCCAACTCTGTTCCGCCAGCCAAGCAATATCCGTGCACCTGACCGATGATGGGTGTTGACATATCCCACATCTCGAACCAGTTATTCACCACATGTCGCGACCACCAACCGTCGGCACGCGAAATTGCTCGTTCGACATCGCTGTTTGGCGAACCTAAGTCATATCCCGCGCAAAAACACGATCCGGCGCCGCGAATAATCATCACCGAAATAGAGCGATCACGGTCCCCTTGGCGCAATGCATCAAACAATGCACCTCGAATGTCGTCGTTGAGGGCGTTACGTTTCTCTGGTCTATTAAGCGTGAAACGTCGCACCATTGGTGCGGGATTATCAATGAGTAGCACTGATTCAGACATATTTACCTTTCATGTAACAAATTAGGTTTTCTCCCAATACGGCGCGCGCAATTTTCGTTTATTTATTTTGCCCATCGTGTTGCGACCCAAATCACTAACGAACTCAACTGTTCGTGGGCACTTGTATTTGCTTAGCCGTTCTTGGCAAAAAGCCAATACTTCTGTGGCAGCAGGTGGGTTCGATACATCGCGGGGAATCACAATTGCTTTGAGTTCTTCACCCATATCAGCAGAAGGGATTCCGATACATGCCACATCAAGAATGCCAGGGTGTTGAACCAACACTTGTTCAGCTTCTGCGGGATAAATATTTACACCACCAGACACCACCATGTCGCTGAAACGATCAGTAATAAATACATACCCATCTTGATCGATGTAGCCAATTTCTCCGAGCGTAAATACACCAGGGGTAATATTTGCCGCTTTTGTTTTTTGAGCATCATTAGGATAAATCACTCCCCGCCCAGTCGCATCTTTAAAAAACAGTCGACCTTCTGTATTGGCAGGCAACTCGTTGTCGTTGTCGTCTAACACAAGTGCCGAGAACGGCGGAACCGTGCGCCCAACCGAACCAGGATGCTCTAACCACTCCTGGCTTGAAATAGAACATGTTGTTCCGACCTCAGTTGCACCATAGGCGTCAGTAAACACAGGACCCCACCACTCAATCATCGAGCGCTTGACATCGACAGGACACGTTGCGCCAGTGTGCGCCACCAACTTCATAGACGACAGATCATATTTGTTACGCACATCCGCAGGTAATGCCAGCAGTCGCACAAAGTGAGTCGGAACCATCACGGAGGACTCTGTTTTATATAGGTCGATTGCTTCTAAAGTGCCTTGCGCGTCAAACTTGTTCAGGATCACCATCGCAATACCACATACCAACAAACGCATTCCGTTAAGTGGACCAGTGTGATACATCGGACCAACCACGAGATGTGTTCCAAAGTCAGCAAAGCGATTCTTCTTCATGCCTTCAATGTGCTCTGCCATCGTGCTACCGCCAGCAAACATGGTTGGCGGCAATTCGGTTCCCTTGGGTTGACCTGTTGTGCCAGACGTATACAAGAGGTTGGCGCGTGGTTGCACATCAAGGGGCGGATCAGTGGCATCACCAGCACTCAGCCAGTCATCCCAATTAGTCACCTGTGCATGGCTGACTCCCCATCCAACAACGCTGAGCTGTACTCCTTGCGCACGAGCCAACTCTGCAGCGGCGATGCCTCGCTCAAATGTTTCTGGTCCGACAAAAAGTATGCGCGAATCTGAGTCGACCAATATATAGGCGACCTCCTCGGCGTTGAGATGAAAATTAACTGGCACCGTAGACGCGCTACCGAACAAACATCCAAGATGCGCAAACGCTGTCTCGGCAGCGTTCTCTGCAAAAACTGCAACGCGACGACGGAGCCCTAGATCTACTGCCAAGACATTGTTGGCAGTGCGATTAAGAATGTCTCCAACCTGCTGCCATGTAAATGTGTGATCTGAATCGCGAACAGCAATTTCTTGTGGACGTGCTCGCGCAAGTTCAGTTACAAAAGAAGGCATGTGTCAACGCTAGAAGATTTCATACCCGTTAGACATCAGCGGGGACACCTCGCTTGGCCAACATTTCTTTGCTATTGAGAAATTCCCCAGAAAGATCGGCTGGGCCGTGGTAGTGGGGTTGCAAAAAGCGCCGAGTGAACAACCATTCTCCATTTATCTTGCGGTACGCATCGTCATAATGTGCCAGCAAGATTCCGGTTGCCCCATCGGCACGCTTAAAACGCTCACTGATTGTCCAACGTCCTGTGGCCTCTGCTGAACTATCAGCGACTTGCCAAACTTCTCCGTTGTGCACATTCTGTACTACGGACGAGATTCCGCCCATTGCGGCATACCACAACTTCACGATTGCATCTTTGCCCTCAACTAAGCGTCCGCCACCAAGATCCCAGACTGCATCGTCAGCCCAGCAACTTGCCCATTGTGAACCAGTGCGATGAATCACCGCATCTGCGTACCGATTAATGAGTCTTTGAATTGATACGTAGTCATTGATGTTGATCGGATCAAGTTCGTTTGTCATGAGGGTGTCCTTGCTGTTTTGAATTGATGATTGTGATTACGCACGTGGACCACCGCCAGCAACGGCAGGGTTTCCGTCTGTCCACATAGTGGTAAGAACGCGATGTGTGATTCTCCAGCCATCAGACGTGCGTTTTAATGTGTCTTCGTATCGACCAGCAACCATGAAGTTTGAGCCACCGCTGTCTTGCTTGCGAATATGCTGCGACTGCAAATAACACCGACATGTCGCAGTGTCACCAGTAATGCTGACAACATGATTAGAAACCATGTGTTGAGTGCCGTCAAGTGGCTCAAGGGCCCGTTTAATGCGCGCTTTGATGGCATCTCTTCCGACGAGATCTTCAAACAAATCAGCAGTGGCATCAGCCACAAAAACGTTGTCAAGTGCATCATAAGAGCAAGTATCAAGAGCCCAGCAATACATTGCCGTCAACTCAACAATCTCTGTCCGGTCAGTCAATAATTGCAGTGCATCAGATGCCATCGCGACAACCTGCTCTCTTAGGGCATCGTTGAATCATCGATCCAACTACCGTGAAAACCAAACGGAACTCGCTGTGGCAAATGCACACGTGCAACTGGAGGCTTAGACATATCTTTAGCGTCAAGAATCACAAGATCGCTCGAATCAGTCATCCTGTCATACACAAATCCCATCACCCATCCGTCGTCTTCTGCTCCGGTGGCGGTGTCTTGCACAAAGACAAACTCACCCGGAAACGCAGCAGGTCCTAAATCATGGCTTGTCTTTGAACCGTTGGACATATCGTATTTAACAATTGTGCTCGGGTCACTAAAGTCTCCCTTGGTTCCGTCACGAGGTGACGCAACATAGCCAAAGCGATGCTTTAAGCCGACAACGCGGTCATCAACACGCGGGAACGCGTGGGCAACATCGTCCATTTGTTCTTCATGTACAGCACCAGTGACCATGTTGAATCTCCAGCGGTGCATGAATGATGGTGTTCCATTTTCCATCGAACCACGCCACATTGATTCGTGACGACCAACGTCGCAGATGACTTCGTCACCGCTGACATAGGCATTAAGTGGATGAAACACATAGCACGGGTTGACATCGAACCAACGAATGTCGGCATTTGTTCCCATGCGCGGCACGATGCCGATGCGTGCCCCGTAGTTGTCGTCCCATCCAATGGGAGACAAGCCTTTAGCTGCATTGTCAAGATCAAAGACCACAGGAAGATCCATAAAGATTGCATGATCGCGCGTGATCATGAAGTCATGCATCATGGTTCCTTTGGGTGTTGTAATCGGCGCCGAGTGCACAAGTTGGCCTTTCGCATCAAGCACGTGATAGGTCAAAAATGGTGCAACTGCCCCGTATCCAAAGAAGTGCAATTCTTTTGTCTCTGGACATAACTTTGGGTGTGCAGTGAATGCGGTATTGAGCTTGCCGCCAAAATTATCGCATCCAAGTGTTTCGAGTTCTTGGCTCAACTCATACGGAAGATGACCTTCTTCAAGCGCCCAAATACGACCAGCATGTCCGATCACATGTGTATTGGCGGCACTTGCCGTTGGGTCAAACATTGCAACGGGATCCATCGCGTCAAGATTTTGTGCCAACTTTGTTGTACGAACATAACGATTGCGATACCACTTCGCTTGTCCGCCTTCAATGCGAACACCGTGCACCATTCCGTCACCAAAAAACCAATGGCCGGCGGTGCCATCATGAGGGTTTGAACCATTACGCACATACAACCCCGACAGTGCTGGCGGAATTGCCCCAGTGACTGGCAAATTATGAGCAGTCGCTTCATTAAAAACTGGGCCGTAGTTGCCGCTCAAAAACCAAGGCTTCTCTTGATCACCAGGCTTATCAAGAATGTCGGTCATTGTGCTCTCCCCATTTATTAGTGCCGTAGTGGCCCCCACCACGGTGCGACACTTGCCGCGAAACGACCAGCATAGACCCGCGTCAATTCATCTGACGCAGCAGACAAGTCTTGGGCGTTCGTGGCTGGCAAATCCGATGCCCCATCCACTGGGTCTACCCATTCCAGGCGCAAAGACTCCACCATCGGACCAAGTTGCGGAGAGGCAGTTTCATGATGCTCGCTTGTTTGATGAGCAATAAACGTCGCAAAATCAACAAACGACAACAGCGTGTAATACGAGCGGGGTTCGCTCCCTCGCCAGTACTCATAGCGCAACAAACCTTTTTCACCCGCATGACTCGCTCGATGTAGATCTCTTGCAATTGCTTCAAACTCGGCCTCATGGCCGTCGCGAATAACAATGTGAACCAATATTGTTGCCATACCAAGCACCGTAGCAAGCCCACCGCATGCCAAAAAACTTCTGACTATAGGGCGACTAATCGCTCACTGAGATGCCACAACGCCGCGGCCTTTGTGGCATCTACTGCACGAGCAGCAACCCCGACGCCATTGATTCCTTCGTCGTCCTCTGCCAGCACTGGCGAAACATTGCAGTCTTCGCAATAGGCACCGCCCATGTTATTGAGCAACTCTGATGTTGTAGCCCAGGCCGTTGTTGCTGCGCCTTGGGGGATCGTTTTCCAAGAAAATGAAGATCCTTGCTCACCGATGCGGTCCATCAATGAGGTGATCACTTCCATTGTCATATATCTACCCAATTCGGTGTGAATGCCTCCAGGATGGACGGCAAATGCACGTACTCCTTTGTCGCGGTAGCGCCGGTCTATCTCTACTGCATGCAAGATGTTTGCCGATTTAGCAGCACCATATGAAAGCAGTGGGTCGTATGGACGACTCTCAAAGTTGACATCATCAAGATCAATATCTCCCAATCGATGTCCAGCCGAGGTCAACAGAACCACCCGTGCTGGAGCAGATTGCACAAGCTTGGGCAAGATTTCACGTACAAGCAAGAAGTGCCCCAAATGATCGACTCCAAACTGTGTTTCAAAACCATCAACAGTTGTGCCGTACGGAGTTGCCATCACGCCCGCATTGGCAATCAAGGCATGCAACGGTCGTGGGTCTGCCATAAAAGTTGCCGCCGCAGTGCGCACTGATGCCAGTGACCCAAGATCAACCGTCATAAATTCAAGTTCGGCGCCTGGATGCTCTTGACGAATTGATTCTGCTGCTGCTGCATTCTTGGCCTCATCTCGCGCTGCCATCACAACTGTTGCACCATGTGCAGCGAGCGCACGCGTCGTTTCGAGCCCGAGGCCACCTGATGAACCAGTAACTAAATAGCGTTTGCCAGCGAGATCCATGCCGGCCAAGACGTCTTGCGTTGTTGATGTTGCACTAAACCCGCTCTGTGTTGTCATCAGCCCACAGTAACCAACTCCACCTGTAACGAGATAGCCCAAGATTGACTATCGTGGGCAGTGATTGGGGGATGATGTCAAACGAACAAATAATTGATTTATATGCACCAGCAACACAAGAAGACTGGTACCCCACCTACCAAAGGTTGCGAGACGAATTGCCCGTGTACCAAATGCCCGGAACAAAAATGTTTGTCATCACCCGTTACCAAGATGTTCTTCATGTTTTAAGGCATCAAGAAATTTTTCGCACTGGCACAGCTGTAGCCAGATCTGGCCAGTCCCTAGACATCTATAAAAATACTGGCTGGGAGCGCATTGCGCCTCTGTCCTTGAACCCACCTGAGCATCGCCAATACCGCGACATGGTGGATCATTTTTTCGATACAACCGGATCTCTTCATTGGTTGTCCTTCATCGAAACCACGATTCATGAACTAATTGATAATTTTGCAGGCGCCAGCATCAGCACTCACGGCACAACAGAGTTTGTGCAGTCCTTTGCAGTTCCAATGCCAGTGCGTGCCATCACTCGCATTCTTGGTTTTCCGGCTAGCGATATTCCTCAGCTCAAGGCATGGTCCACTGCATGGGTCTTGCCCTTCTCGGGTCCACTGACCCTCGAACAAGACAACTGGGTTGCAAGACAAGTTGTCGAGTTTCAGCACTACATCAACCACGCCATCGAAGAAAAGAGAATTAATCCAGATGATGACGTTATCTCGGCGCTCACTACCGCTGTTTACAATGGCGAGCGCCCACTCACTAACCACGAAATCATCACCATTATTGATCATCTCTACATCGGCGGCAACGAAACAACAACGTTTGCGATGACTTCAGCACTATGGATTCTCTTGCGCCAGCCCGGTCTGTATGACGCCGTCTACAACGACCGTTCTCTTGTCGAACAATTTCTCGAAGAATCAATGCGCTTAGAGTCTCCAACTCAAGGTTTGTATCGCACTGTCGTCACTGACACGCAAATAGCCGGAGTTGATATTCCAGCTGGGGCAACGGTGCATATCCGATACGCCGCCGCTAATCGCGACGACACAATTTTTCCAAATGCAGACCAAGTCGATCTCACTCGTGCTAACACAAAACGTCACATGGCTTTCTCACTTGGAGAACATCACTGCCCGGGCAGTGGCTTAAGCCGTCTTGAGCAAAAAACTGCTCTAAACGCTCTTCTGGATCGACTTCCAAATCTCAGGCTTGCTCCCGATACAAATGATTTCACTCACATGCCCGGCTTTGTCTTGCGCGCACTGAACGAACTACATCTTGAATGGGGCGACAAGCCCAAATAAGCGCAGCCCTATGCCAGCGGACCCCCTGCAAACCAGCGCTCAAACATCGGCTGAATTGCGCTCCACACCAGCTCCACAATCAACCCACTAGGTGGTTGAACATAGGTGAATGCTCCAAATCCTTTCTCTGGGCTGGCCTGGGCCATTGCCAAAGTCCAGCCGGATTTAAGCAATTCAGTCGTGTCACCTGCAACGTCGTCTGACCACACTCCAACGTGGTGCAGACCAGGCGTCACTCGACCATCCCAGATTGATCCAGGAGCTCCTTCAAGTAGTTCGATGTGTTGTGGGCCTTGCGCTGAATAAGTAAAGCGCAACGGAATAGTTGTCTCACCAGCACCAGGTAACCAAACATTTTGTTCCCGAACTTGGGGTTCGCACCACGTCACTCCCAACGCCGCACCTATCTCGTCCATCGCTGTTTCAAGATGCGCAACTCGTACGCCATTGTGATAACACCTGCTGTAGTCGATCATCGTGTCTCCGTTTCAGATACGGCGTTGATGCCCTTCCCAAAAAGGCGCACGCAATGGTTGCTTCTGTATTTTTCCGGTTCCGGTTCTGGGAACGAGAGCAATGAAATCAATTGAGCGCGGAACCTTATAGCCAGCCAAGAGTCCGCGGCAATACGTCAAGATTTCAGATTTTAGATCGTCTGATGGTTGTACATTCTCAAAAAGCTGAACGAGTGCTTTAACGCTCTCGCCAAACTCTTCATCAGGAACCCCGATAACAGCCACGTCATCCACCGATGGATGCATCGAAAGAACACCTTCTATCTCTGCTGGATAAATATTTACACCACCACTGATAATCATGTCGATCTTGCGATCAGATAACCAGAGGTACCCATCATCATCGACATAGCCAACATCTCCGGTAGTAAAGACTCCGGGTTCGAGGTGTGCAGCCTTGGTTTTTTCTTCGTCATTGTGATACGAAAAATCGGTTCCCATTTTGTTGCGAAAATACA
>SHUT01000028.1 GCA_009691255.1 Ilumatobacteraceae bacterium | reverse complement strand
TTCTTGGTCTCGTCAATATTCGCAGTGGCTCAGTTCGGCTGAACGGTGAAGAAATCACCGGGAAGAAGCCATACGAACTTGTTGCGCGTGGTGTTGGCTATGTTCCGCAAACACGAAACGTTTTTCCGACATTATCAGTGAGAGAAAATTTAGAGATGGGTTGCTTCATTAAACCATCACTGTTAGATGAGCGACTTGACTATGTCGTGTCGTTGTTCTCGCGACTTGGCGAGCGCCTTGACCAACGGGCCGGATCGTTATCCGGTGGCGAGCGTCAAATGGTTGCGATGGGGCGTGCACTGATGCTGAAGCCATCAGTGCTGCTGCTTGACGAGCCATCGGCCGGCTTATCTCCCGTGTTGCAAGATCAAGTTTTCATCCAGTGTCGGGCTATTAATGAATCTGGAGTTGCCATTTTGATGGTGGAGCAAAATGCCAGACGATGCCTGCAGGTTGTTGGTCGAGGATACGTTCTTGACCAGGGATCAAATGCTTACACGGGCACAGGTCGTGAACTGCTTGCAGACCCGAAAGTTATTCAGTTGTATCTAGGAACATTGGCTCGCGCGACGGGCGGGTAATTCGAGAATATAAAAAGGCCCCGAGTGCTTACGCACCCGGGGCCTTTTTTAGTTCTTAGAACGACTGGTTATTCGCCAGCGTCGAAGGACTTACCTAGGCCATTGCCCATGTTGCCGTCACATCCGTACACCCTGATGGCCTTTGGTCCAATACCCTTTTCCACCATGGTGGCGAGGATCTTGGAAGACTCTTCAAAGCCGATGATTGCGACTGCATCAGGTGCTGCTGCCTTGATGGCATCCACTTCTGCGTCAAATGTGGTTGCTTTTTCGTCGTAGATCTTTGAGATCACAACTTTGGCACCATTTGCCTCGAGGTTTTTCTGAAGGTCTTCAGCCAAGCCGGTTCCGTATGCATCGTTACGAGCAATGATTGCTATGTTCGCTGCACCATCATCGGTGATGACTTTGGCCAAAACAGCACCCTGCACAATGTCGGAAGGTGCACTACGGAAGTAGAGACCCTTGTCGGCGTATGTGGAGAGCTTCTTCGAGGTGTTCGCTGGCGAGAACTGAACGACGCCAGCAGCAGTGATCTTGTCGATCACGGTCAAGCTGACACCAGATGATGCTGCACCAATGATTGCGTCGACGTTCTGCGAAAGCTGAGCGTCAACGGTCTTTGAAGCAGTGTCAGTGGTTGCGTCACCAGAGTCACCCTTGATTCCAACAACTGGCTTGCCCAACACACCACCGGCATCATTGATGTCTTTGATGGCGAGGTCGAAACCAGCGAATTCTGGTGGTCCGAGGAAAGCAAGTGATCCAGTTTGAGGCAAGATCGAACCGATGGTCAAAACTCCATCACCGGTGCGAGTTCCTTCAACGGCAACCTGTGGCACGTCGGCATCTGCTGGTGCAGATGCTTCAATGTAGGTGGTCTTGTCTTCAGCGAGACGGTTGTCCGCTCCGAAAACAAGAACTCCG
The DNA here is from genome assembly GCA_009691255.1 of Ilumatobacteraceae bacterium. GTDB lineage: Bacteria > Actinomycetota > Acidimicrobiia > Acidimicrobiales > Ilumatobacteraceae > UBA2093. Next base: position 20,472 of record SHUT01000028.1, on the reverse strand, counting down.
TAGGAAGCCTTGAGTGGTTCTCCGTTACCAGAGAATTCAAGTGGCCCAGAAACACCGTCATAGTCAATGTCGGTTCCTGCAGCAATGAGATCAACACATGCTTTGAACTCTGTGCACTTCTCACCGTCACGGGTGATGCCATTGATTTCTTTGGCGTATTCCACGCCGTCTGATTTTGCTTGTGTTACTGCAAGTGCGATCACCGTGATGGAGTCGTAGGTTTCAGCAGCATATGAGTAGTCGTCAAGTGCTGGATCCATCTCCTTTAGGCGTGCCTTGAAGTCATCAGAAAGAGCGACGAGGGGAGCTGTGCCCTTCATGCCTTCCAATTCACCATTTGATGCTGTAGCAGTTGCAGCAGTTGTATCAGTTGACGCATCGTCACTGCCACAAGCGCTTGCTACGAGAGCAAGTCCGATGGCTAGTGCAGCGAAGCGCCGTACTGCGGATTGTTTCATTTGTATTCCCCTTTTTATTCGTTTGAAGCAGCAACCCGAGGGTCACCACTGGGTAAGTAAACATCAGACTAAGGCACAAAACCGTCGACTACAAGAGAAAGTAATATTTACATAGAATAAATGAATATTCAACCAAGACGGATTAGCTTGGACGCCTCTGAAATAGGGTGCTTCTCCCCAAAATTGTCGCCTATTCACCTTGTGTTTACTTGTCGTCGGGTTGATGTACACCTGCCCCTGCGACGATTTCAATCGTGCCGACTGACCTGCTTGTTGAGTCTTCTCCTGGCACCCCAGTGGGGCGAGTTATCGTCACGGAGTACGGACCCTCGGACAAGATTTTTCGGGGAGCAATCACAGGTGGCGCAATGCTGTCGCTGGTCATTCTCGCGCTCATCGCTGGGTTTTTATTGTTTCGAGGTCTAGAAATTTTCCGTGATTTTGGTTTCGGGTTTATTACTTCTGTTAGATGGGATGCCGGCGACGGAATTGATAAAGCAACAGCATCGTTTGGCATCGGCGCGATGTTGGTTGGCTCTGTTGTCACGGCATTGATTGCGCTTCTGATTGCTACGCCGTTCGCCATGGGAACTGCATTATTTCTTGAATTTTATTGCCCATCATGGTTGCGAGTATTTCTTACGTCAGTGCTTGATCTTGTAGCAGCAATTCCATCAGTCATTTATGGAGTCTGGGGCTACGCAATTTTCATGCAATACGGGACGAGGCTGGTGCGTAATTCCAAACCCCAGTACTGATGGGGTAGTGGTTGGGGTTTCAGTAAACGTTTGGAACGCGAAAAGTCGTTTTTTGGAACGTGTGTTAGCCGCTTCCTTTCAAAGGAGGCGGTCAGATAAAAGCCATGTCCCTAAGACGGAAAGAATTACTTAAAAGCCTGGGCCAGTGCGGACTTCTTTAAATCCTTTTGCGGCGACCCCACTAACTTCATCTTTCCGTTATTTTACTACTTTTGGGCGTTTGAGACGATACGAAAAATTTGAGAGGCTAATCGATCTAATTCAGGTGGCCGATTTGATTCAAGGACTGCTGGTGCTGGTTATACAGCACTGACGGGAGCATTTCTTGCGAAGTCTTTGGCTCAGGTTGCCAAGATCTCGGCTAGTTGACATAGGCATTGCAATAAAAAAGGCCCGGTGCCTCGGCACCGGGCCTTTTTTGCGCATCGATAGTGGTTTGTTGTGATTGACTGCGAGACTATTGAGATGACAATGCAGGTAAATCCCCACACAGAAATTTCTACAATCGCCGGACGCGTCCAATCTACGCGCCACGCATTTCGCGCAGGTGTAACACGTCCAATTGAGTGGCGCCGAGCCCAACTGCAGGGCATGATTGCCATGCTGACCGAACACGAGCAAGAGTTTTTAGATGCATTGCGACATGATCTCGGAAAACCAACAGCAGAAGCGTTTATCACCGACGTTGCGTTCGTAACTGGCGAGATAAAAGCAATGATAAAAAACTTGAGAAAGTGGAACACATCCGTACGTGTGTCATCACCATTGGTGACGATGCCAGCCAAATCATGTTTGATGCCAGAGCCACTTGGCGTGGTGCTAGTAATTGCTCCTTGGAACTATCCAGTGCAATTGTTGTTAGTGCCAGCCGCAGGAGCAATTGCGGCCGGAAACGCAGTAGTGCTTAAACCATCTGAGGTTTCATCAGCGGTATCTACGTTGCTCGCCAAACTTGTACCGCAATATCTTGATTCAGAAGCTGTCGCAATTATCGAAGGTGGCGTGGCAGAAACAACTGAGTTACTGGCTCAGCAATACGACCATATTTTTTATACTGGCAATGGCACGGTGGGGCGTGTGGTGATGACTGCCGCTGCAAAAAATCTCACACCTGTGACACTTGAATTAGGCGGCAAGAGCCCAGTTATTGTCGATGCCTCTGCAAACCTTCGCGTTACTGCTCGGCGCATTGCGTGGGGCAAGTGGCTTAATGCTGGACAAACATGTGTTGCTCCTGACTACGTGTTGGTGCATGAGTCTGTGCATGACAAGTTGATAGTCGAGTTGCAATCAGTCATCACTGATTTTTATGGGACAGAACCGCATGAGAGTCAGAGTTACGCCCGCATCGTCTCACCCCGCCACTTTGATCGCCTAAAGACGTTTCTTAATGGCGCAACGGCCGCTGTAGGTGGTGACTCAATCGAAGAAGATCGTTATATTTCGCCCACTGTATTAATAAATGTTGACCCAGCATCGCAGGTAATGCATGAAGAAATCTTTGGTCCAATTTTGCCGATTATTCCGATCACCAGTATTAACGAGGCGATTGATTTTGTAACGAGTCGTCCGCACCCATTGGCGTTGTATGTCTTTGCCGAGAATAAAAAGGCCATCGCCGATGTACTTGAGCGCACCACGGCCGGTGGCGTGACTGTCAATGGAACCATCATGCACCTCACTAATCCAGGCCTACCTTTTGGCGGGGTAGGAGAGAGTGGGATGGGTGGTTACCACGGCAAGGCTGGGGTTCGTGTTTTTCAGCACCTCAAACCAGTGCTATCTCGGGGAACCATGCTCGACCCCTCAATTGCGTATCCGCCCTATACCACCCGCAAGTTGAAGCTTTTTCGCAAGGTGCTGTAGTAGTTTTGGTCTCCAATGAGTGATCAAGTAGATACCAGACAAATGTGGCTGACGCCAGAAGAAATCGCTGGCGTCCGCAATCAAGTGCCCTTGATCTATGTCGACGCGGTGCCAGTGCGTGTAGATGCCGATGGTGTTGTCACCCATGTGGGACTGCTCCTGCGTCAAGCAGCCGACGGCAGTATTAGTCGCATGGTGGTATCTGGACGCGTCATGCTGAACGAGAAAATCCGCGACGCTCTCATGCGCCATCTTGAAAAGGACCTGGGACCATTGGCGTTTCCGCGGATTCCGCCAGAGCCGGCTCCGTTTACGGTGGTGGAGTATTTCCAGGACCCGTCTATATCGGGGTATTACGACCCTCGACATCATGCTGTGAGCCTGGCTTTTGTCGTGCCCGTCACTGGAGAATGTTCGCCCACGCAACAAGCACTTGACCTGGTGTGGTTTACGCCGCAACAAGCTGTCAGTGACGACGTTCGCAAGGCTATGACGAGCGGTCATGATCGTCTGTTGCGTATCGCCCTGGCGTCAGTGGGTCAACTTCCGTAATCCCAACTCGCCAGAAGTACGCCAGTGAGTATGACATTTTGCAATAACGATTGTCATCTACAATAAATGTGTGTCCGACAAAAACGCACTTCCTCATGCAGCCGCGGCGCTGAGGACGGCGCTCTTGGGTCATGCTACGGAAGCATTTTTTGCCCAAAGATTGATGGGTCCTGCACCAACCCAAGGAGCAGTGGTCGAGAACATTTTGTGCTACGGCCAGCATCTTGAGATTGTTTTTGACGACGGAATCGTGATGCATGCACAATTGCGCCGCAAAGGATCGTGGCATTTGTATCGCGTCGGCGAAAAATGGCATAAACGCAGAAGCAGAGCAGACATCGTGATTGAGACTGGCGAATGGGTTGCGGTATGTTTCGGTGCGTCTAGTGCAGAGACATACCGACAGCTCGATCAACACAGGCATCCGCGTGCTGGTCGAAGCGGACCTGACATTGGTCGTACCGATGCAGATCTTCAAGAGTGTGTGAGTCGCATGATGCATTACGACAATCCTGATGCAACAATTTCTGAAGCACTTCTTGATCAGCGCGTCATGCGTGGCGTCGGAAATGTTTTTCGTTGCGAGATATTATGGGCATGCGGTGTTCATCCGTGGGCACGCATCACCGAACTACCGCAGTCATCAATTCTTGACATTGTGCTCACGGCGGCTTCACAAGTGCGCGCCAACTTAGAGTCGCCCGCTAGGGTGACAGCACCCCATGTTGCGGGTGGACTCGCTGTGTATGCGCGCAACGGCCACAAATGTTCGCGTTGCGGCGATATTATTGCGCTCGCCAACTCAGGTGAAGAAAAAAGACCAGTGTATTGGTGCTCGGGCTGTCAGATCGCTGGCGAACCTTTTCGTGAACTCGACCAATCAGACCCTGTTGCTCGGTTGATGGATCCCCATCCAGCTGCTGTGTTGTTTATGTCTGATTTTTTTCGCAATCGCGAGGCACCAGCAGGCTTGTAAGATTTAAGCGTTGCCCATTATGCGGTCAATGATTATTTCGATTGCCACTCGATCTTGGCGAACCTTGGGTTGGCTATATCGAGTCGCGTAAGCACGCACCGCAGAAGCCACGTGATCTGGATCTGATGTTGCGCTAACCGTTCCTTCAAGGGTAAGCCAGCGACCTCCGTCTACTTGACTTACTGCAGCACGACCACCGCGGCGAGCATTGTGTACTTTAGCGCAGTTATCAAATGTAATGATTCGGACAATGTTTTGTTCTGCATCAAAACTGAAACCAACCGGAACAACATGGGGAGATCCGTCAGCGCGCAACGTGGTGAGAGACGCAAGGTGTCGTTCTGCCAAGAATGCCAGCATCGATAGAGTTATTTCAGATGGAGTCATAGGTACACACAGGTTATGTCATCGCTAGGGCTGCTAGAAGATCAACCTTGGTAGCTCGATGCGCTGGATACGCAGCAGCAATCACGCCAATAATAAATGAGAGAATCAGAATCACAAATGTTCCGGTTGTGGGCACTGTAAAACGCTTGATTCCTTGGTCACGCAGCGAAAAGATAACAACCCATCCAAGTCCGAGCCCAAGCAAGATACCCATTACTGCTCCGAGCAACGACGTGATCACACTTTCCCAGCGCACGGTTGTGCGCACCTGCGATTTTGTCATGCCGACGGCGCGCATTAAACCAATCTCACGCTGGCGTTCGTGCACCGAAAGCAAAAGAGTAATGATGATTCCGACGATGGCAATAATCACAGAGAGAAACAGAAGTCCGTAGATGAGGCCAAGCAACTGATTGACTTGCGATGCCTGCTTCTTGATGTACTCAGATTTGCTTAGCAATTTTCCGGTACCGTATTTATTGATTACACCAGTGAGTGATGTTCGAATATCTGAGTCTTTGACGCCATCTTTTTTAAGAACAAATATTGCGGCATCAAATCTACTGACCACGGTACCTTCAAAAAGTTGACGGCTAACCGTGTAACCACCAACTAGTTGGTCGCGCACATAGATGCCTTGCACAATGAGATCATGCTCTGATCCGTCAGAAAGCTCAACGGCAATGGTTGAGCCAAGAATCAGAGAATTCTTGTCAGCGGCCTTCTGACTGATAAAGATGCCTTCCTTTGTCAGAGCTTTTGGCGATATGGCAATCAAGCCAATATCAAAAATACCGTCGATTGTCTGCGGATCAATCACCGTGACAAATTTGCTTTTGCTCTTCCCGGACAATGAAACATTGGCAATTGATACTCCGAACCCCGATGCACGTTGTACACCCGGAAGTGCATTGATGTCGTCCGCCAGTGACGGATTAAAGCCACCAAAAAATCTGTCATCGGCATTGATCGTAAAATCACCGGTGAACTGCTTACTAAAGATGTCGGTAATCTCGGCTCTGATCGTGGAGGCAAGAACCGTAACCGCCATCACTAGCGCCACTCCAATTAATACTGGTGCTGCTGTACGAGACGTGCGCTTAGGGTTTCTTGCTGCATTTTGTCGGGCCATTGCACCCGTAATGCCGCGTAGACGAGCGGCAGGTCGACCAATAAATAAACTCACCGGACGAGCAACAGCAGGACCTGCAATCAACACTGCAATGAAGACCAATAAAATTGCGATCCCAAGTAAAACATTGTCAGCGCCCCGTATGACTGCCAGCAGTACCACAAAGCCACTTGCTGCAAAGGCGGCGGCAATCATTACTCGTCGTCGAATAGATCCAGCAGTGTCGAGCGCAGTGCTTCGCATAGCTGCAAGTGGCGGCACCTTGCCAGCTCGCAGGGCGGGCATGATTGCCGAGATGACGGTGACCACCATTCCCACAATGAGCACTGTCACGACCGTGTGTTGAGCAAACACCAGACTCCCGGGTGGCAGGTCTATTCCGGTCACACGTAGGACGCCACTCAGGCCTTGGGCTAACAACACACCAGCAAAGAGACCCGTAACTGACCCAATGATTCCGACGGCGATTGCTTCAATCAGCATTGCTTGCGTAATCTGGCGCTTACTCGCCCCAATTGCACGGAAGAGCGCATTTTCGCGCTGACGTTGCGCTGCTGTAATTGAGAAAACGTTGTAAATCACAAAACAACCAACACCCAAAGCGATGAAAGAAAAAACGCTGAGTAATGTAGCGAAAAACGAGAGTCTTTGGCCGACGCCGTCTTGGGTCTCTTGAGTGATCTGTGCGCCGGTCAGCGTCTCGATGTCTAGATCGGTTGGTAGCGCGGCAGTAATTTTGACAGCAAGTTCTTCGTCGCTCAGAGTGCCATCGCTTTGCAATAAAACTGAGTCGATGAAGCCTGATTTTACTAAAAATTCTGATGCTGTATTTATGTCAAAGAGTGCAAATGTGGCACCCCCAGGAGATCGAACGTCACCGTGTCGCGCAATGCCAACTAACTTAAACATCCTGCTTCCACCGGCGGCAACGACTTTGACAGAGTCTCCGACTTGAAATTTTGCTTTTTTGGCGTTGACGTCGTCCATCGCAAGTTCGTCGGGTTTGGTCGGCAGCACGCCTTTTGAGATCTTCCAAAGTTCACCTTTGTAATTAGATATTGATGACCCAAATGTGGGTGGTCCTATTCCGTCTTTTCCGAGCGGCTTACCGTCTTTACCAATGATGCGAGCAAAGGCCTGAATATTTCCGGCAGCACCACTGACTCCAGGAATTTTACGTACAAGGTCAATGGTGGAAATCGGAATGAGCTGTCGTTCTTCTTGCCCAAAGCCAGCATCGATCACTTTGCTGGAGCGAACATAGCCATCTGTATTTTTGTAAATGTCTGCAAACAGTTGATCAAACGTGGTGGTCAGAGTGTCGGAAAAAATATAGGTTCCAGATAGAAATGCAGTTCCCAACACCACGGCAATCGAGGTTAAGAAAAGCCGCGCCTTGCGTGCCAAGACACCTTTTAGGGCGATTCGAAACATTGCCCTAGCTTCCGAGGCTCTTCATACGGTCAAGCACCTTGGTGGCAGTAGGTTCGAGCATCTCGTCGACTATTTTTCCGTCCGCTAAGAAAATAATGCGATCTGCAAAAGCAGCAGACACAGGGTCGTGGGTGACCATCACAATTGTTTGTCCGAGTTCATCTACTGCGCGTCGCATGAATGTCAGAATCTCTGTTCCGGTAGTGCTGTCAACGTTGCCTGTTGGCTCGTCAGCAAAAATAATGCGCGGTTGCGTGGCCAAGGCTCGCGCAACCGCGACTCGTTGTTGTTGTCCGCCAGACAGTTCGCTTGGGCGATGCGCTAGCCGATTACCCAAACCAACAGTGTCGATTACTTTTTTGATCCATTCTGGATCGCCACTTTTGTTCCCGAGTAACAAGGGAAGACGGATGTTTTCTTCTGCGCTAAGAGTGGGTACTAAATTAAAGGCTTGAAAAATAAAGCCAATACGCTCGCGTCGCATGAGGGTGAGTTCTTTGTCATTAAGAGTTGACAAATCAACTCCGTCGATCAGAGTACTTCCAGAAGTGAGTTGGTCAAGTCCTGCAATGCAATGCATCAGTGTTGATTTTCCGGATCCGCTAGGGCCCATGATGGCCGTGAACTGACCAGAGATAAAATCAACAGAGATATCATTAAGGGCGTAGATGGCTCCGTCGCCCGAGCCGTATTGTTTGACGGCATGCGAGGTAGCAGCAGCAACGGTTGTATTCACTAGGGGGGAATTCACAGTGCCATTCTAGGTTTATGAGCCAAAAAACAGGCAAAAACCAGGGGACGGATTATTGAGTTGGTTGTGCCAGCACTCGCAGGTAGGGCTTAACTGTTTTCCATCCTTGTGGGAACAATTTCTTGGCTTCATCGTCTGTCACTGCTGCCCCAATGATGACGTCGCCGCCATCTTTCCAGTTTGCTGGAGTCGCCACCTTGAATTTTGCAGTCAGTTGCAGCGAGTCAATCACGCGCAAGATTTCGTCAAAGTTGCGACCAGTCGAAGCAGGGTAGGTGAGTGTGAGTTTGACTTTTTTGTCTGGTCCGATGACAAATACTGAACGAACGGTCATCGTGTCGCTTGCATTTGGATGGATCATGTCATAGAGGTTGCTGACGGCGCGATCTGGATCACCAATCATTGGGAAATTAACAGGAGTTCCCTGAGTCTCTGCAATATCAGATTCCCACTTGACGTGTGAGTCGACTGGGTCAACAGAGAGGCCAATCACTTTGACATTGCGCTTGTCAAACTCTGGCTTAATCTTGGCGACATAGCCCAGTTCGGTCGTGCAGACCGGCGTGAAATCTTTGGGGTGGCTAAAAAGTACTCCCCATGAGTCTCCCAACCAATCATGAAACGAGACGAACCCTTGTGTGGTGTCGGCCGCAAAATCAGGGGCAGTATCTCCGAGTCGAACAGTCATGATGTCTCCTTGCATAGTGTGAATTTCTTCAACAGATGTCCTCAGGATACGGGCGAATTCATCAATCCCGACCAAAGAAGTCGGGTTTTGTCTCTAAGTGTTCATCGAGAGCCCAGGAACTAACCTATATATATGGCTCAGGACAATGGCATCATCATGGACGGCAAGGTGGTGCGAGATGCCCTTCTGGCTGGTCTGCGAGACCAAATAAAGGCCGCCGGAATACCTGCCATTACCTTGGCGACAGTCTTGGTGGGAGACGATGCCCCGAGTCGCATGTATGTAGCAAGCAAGCACAAGCAAGCGCAGTCAGTTGGCATGAAATCGGTGGGTATCGATATGGCTGCCACGGCCACACAAGCCGAGGTGGAGTCGGCCGTGAAAAAGCTTGTCGATGATGCCACGGTGCACGGAATCTTGGTCCAGATTCCGTTGCCAGCGCATCTCAACGAAGAAGCGGTGCTGGATCTTATTCCTGCAGTAAAAGATGTTGATGGTCTGACGACGGCTTCGCTCGGGCGTCTCGTGCGTGGTCTTGATGGCCATGTCGGATGCACTCCGCTTGGCGTGATGAGGTTACTTGAGTTTTACGGCATCACAACATCAGGCAAGCGAGCAGTTGTTGTTGGGCGTTCGATACTTGTGGGATATCCGTTATCAATCTTGCTCGCGCGAAAAGGCATTGATTGCACTGTCACCCTCGCTCATTCACGCACACCTAATTTGGCAGCAGTGTGTCGCGAAGCAGATATTTTAATTTCGGCAACTGGGATGGCGCGCAGCATTACGGCAGAATTTGTAAGGCCTGGTGCGTGTGTCATTGATGTTGGAATCTCGCGAACTGAAAGTGGAATCGTAGGTGATGTTGACTTTGAAGCAGTGAAAAATATTGCCTCAGCCATTACTCCGATGCCAGGTGGCACTGGGGCAATGACCCCAGCGTGTTTGCTGGAAAACACGTTGAGTGCTGCGCGCATGCAGGGTGTTGCAGTCTGAGAACTACTTGTGAGTAAATATCTGCCGACCAATCGGCAAGATTGCCGGAAGTTCACGCATCAGCACGTCGTAACCGGGGCGTCGTTGCGCGGATCGTTTGTCCATCATTGGCACTGATGCGGTGCGTAACAATATGGTCATCGTGACTGGCCCAATAAGCGTCCACCACCATGATGCTGGATGACCAGCAACACCAAAGCACCACATTCCCCACCATGCACACAGTTCTCCAAAATAATTTGGATGACGAGAGAGGGACCATAATCCAGTGCGACACGGCGACGTTGCCGCGGCGTATAAACCAATCTAACCAGTCCACACCTGAATCGTCGGAAAAACATGGACTACCGTCAGATTGATTGCCCACCACGGCAATCCGGTGTCGTCTTTAATTTGCGTGTAGCGCCAGTCTTCATGTTTAAACCCAGGCCAGTTTCGGGCCCAGTTTGATGTCAGGCGAAAACCCCAGATTGCGACACAGATAATCACCAACACCACTCGCGTGCCAGGAACATTTATACCCCGTGCTGCGAATCCCCACGCAATCAAGATGGCATATACCCCTGTAATAAAAACTAGTGCTCGACCCTGTGATGACTCCCGAATCCCCATGGCTTGGGATTAGTAATGATGCTGCTTCGTTTAGAATGATGGGATGATTCGAAAACTGCTTGCTGTCTGGACTTTTTTACTGGTAGCGGCATGGCAGCCAGTCATCATCCAGGCGTCTATCTCGTCTGGCCAGAGCAAAAGCGGTCGCTATATCGTTCAGTTAGCAGACGAAATCAATCCAACTGATTTTTTGGCTACGCGTGGGAGCGGCATCTCTGATCGCATTTTCTACACTGAGGCGATCAACGGTTTTGTGGGCACGATGACGTCGGCTTTGGCAGTGACTCTGGGGTCAAGTACTGGCGTGTTGTCTGTTGAGCCTGACTACCAAATACAGACCTCCACCACTCAAACAGTAGGCATCCCCGGAATCTTGGAGGGAAAAGTGCCGTGGGGCCTTGATCGCATTGATCAGCGAGCAACAATCGGCGATAATTCGTATACGTACGGCACCGACGGGACTGGCGTGACGGCCTACGTCATTGATACCGGAATACGCGCGACCCACGAACAGTTTGCGTCGCCATCTCATGTTGTCGGCGGCTGGTCGTGGATGGCAACTGCCAGCAATTTTCCAGTGACAGCATGCACGCCACCTTCTGTCGGCGCAATCGCGCCAGGTGTTTTTGATGTGTATACGCCTAGTGATGTTGGTCTAAGCGACAACCATGGACACGGAACACATATTGCTGGCACCATTGGAGGTGCAACGACTGGTATTGCCAAAGGCGCAACGATGGTTGCAGTGCGCGTGCTGAACTCGTGCGGACTCGCCACTGCCGCGATTGCCCTGCAAGGGATTGAGTGGGTTATTGCGAATCATGTTTCTGGACCGGCAGTTGCAAACTTGAGTTTTGGTGTAACTAGACCACTAGCACCGATGACCACTTTGGAAGCGGCAGTCATCAATATGATCGCAGATGGCATCACCGTTGTTGGCGCTGCTGGCAACGGTGACCAAAATGGTGTTGGGGTAGATGCGTGCTCAGTTCTTCCGGCGAGTGCGACAGGCGTCATCTCTGTCGCTGCCTCTGAAGTCGATGACGAAGAAGCGGTTTTTAGTAATTACGGTACGTGCGTTGACATCTTTGCTCCTGGAGCGTCAATACTCTCTGCGTCTAATAGCAGCGATGATGCCTATGCATTGAGAAGTGGAACATCAATGGCAGCACCACATGTCGCGGGAGTGGTTGCTCGCTTGTTAGATTGCGTTCCAACTTTGACGCCATCTGAAGTGTGGACTCGACTCAGTAATCGATCAACACTCTCAGCAATCAGATATCTCTCACCAGCGCATAGTCCATCGTCACCGAATGTGTTGTTGTATGCGTCAGCACCATCTGCCGCAGAGGTTCCGTGTCCTCCACGGATCGCTTCACCAGTTCCTGCGGCAAGGGCCGTGACCATCTCGTGGTTAGCTTCGGCCGACAACAATGGTTCTCCGATCACTGCATATACGGTGACGCTCACACCTAGTGGCGCGACATGTTCAACGCTTGAGTTGGTGTGTTCGTTCGCAAATCTTGATGGAGGTGCGAACTATACATATGCTCTTGTGGCAACAAATGCCGTTGGCGCTAGCACGGTCTTGGCTGGGTCATTTGTTCCTCTGGGGATTTCTGCTCCAACCGCACCGCAAACTGTCGTTGCACTTGCGGGGGAAAAATCCGCAACAGTGTCGTGGATTGCGCCGCTGAGTGTCAACGGCTCTCCGATCACCGCATATACGGTGACGCTCAGTCCTGGTGACGCAACATGTTCAACGCTTGAGTTGTCGTGTGTTTTTACTGGCTTGCTAGCTGGCACAACATACACCGCATCTGTGACGGCAACTAATGCAGCTGGTGCAGGTGTTGCCGCGACAGCCAAATTTACAAAAGTTCGCACCGTCCTCGGAAATCAATCTATTGAGATTGCACTCGTTGACGGCAATACATCGGAGACCGTGTACACCGCATCGACCCAAGGTGGTAAGTCCTGCATTCTTGACACCATCTTGATGTCCTGCAAAATTAAGGGACTCAAGAATGGCAAGTCGTATATTCTGACCGTCGATGGTGCAACATCAACGGTCACGGTGTTGTCAATGTTTGTGACTGATTCGCTAGTGGTGGGTGGTATTCAAGAAAAAATCACATCCATGAAGCGGGCCAAGACGAGCAAATTGACACAGGTCGTCACGACTCAATCCACCGGGAAAAAAATCTGGAAAGTGATCAAAGGCGGGTGCTCGCTGACTGAGACAATGCTCAAGGCATCAGCCAAAGCTGGAGTGTGCAAGCTTCGTGTGGCCGTGGCAAAGACCAGCAAGTTCCCCCGAATGCAAAAGACATGGGCGATAACAATCAAGTAGGCGATAGTTATTCAGTAAAGGTATAGACCCAAGATATGCGAGACTGAATATATGAAACATGCACTGCCACGAATAACAACAATTGCTGCCTTAAGTATGTCTTTATTGGTCTCGTGCGGAGGCTCGAAATCCACTCTTGACCCCGCCACATATGTTGTAACCGGTGGCTGGGAGCAGGTTCTAGTGACTGGCGCAAGCGTTGGCGAAGAACTGCAACTTATCTCTGACAAGAAAACCGTGTTGCAAACTATTTCTGCCGACGCAGAAGGGGCGGCTCTTTTCCGCAAAGCCCCATCCAGATCATTGACGGTGCGCTCACCGCAAACAAAAACCGAGAGCACACCTGTTGATGTGAATGCCCTTGACGTCGCTGCACCCGAAGGTTTTTATTCCTCTCAGTCGCTAAAGGCGCCAGGGTTTGGCTATCTGACTACTCGCGACGGAACAACTTTGTCGATCAACGTCATGTTGCCTGGCAAGATCAGCAAGGGTCCGTTCCCCACAGTGGTGGAATATTCCGGATACGGGCCAAGTAATCCGGGCGATACGATATTTGGACAACTGATAAATGCATTGGGCTATGCTTATATCGGGGTCAACATGCGTGGCACCGGATGCTCTGGTGGGTCATTTCGTTTCTTTGAGCCGATGCAACGCCTTGATGCGTACGATGCAATCGAAGCAATCGCCGCTCAGCCTTGGGTGAAGTTCAACAAAGTTGGCATGGTCGGTATCAGTTATCCCGGAATTAGTCAATTGTTCGCTGCCTCAACACAGCCCCCAAGCCTTGCTGCGATTACACCACTCTCAGTGCTTGATGACAGTGCGCGTGCCACGTTGTATCCGGGCGGAATTTTGAACACCGGATTCGCCGTTGAATGGACAAAACAACGCGTTGAACAAGCCAAGCCCTTTGGTCAGGGATGGGAACAAGGCTTAGTCGACAAAGGCGACACAGTGTGTGCAACTAATCAAAAATTACGTGGACAGAATCCGGACTTGTTGGCCGAAATTGATGCAGAACAGTTCTATACACCTGAAGTTGGGGACGAAATAAATCCACGGATGTTTGTCGGAAAAATTAATGTGCCGGTGTTCTTGGCCGGAGCATGGCAGGACGAACAAACTGGTGGACATTTCGCCACAATGTTGGATCAATTTACATCAGCACCACAGTTGTATGTCTACTTGGTCAACGGGCTGCATACAGAGTCTCTTGTGAGCACAGGTATTTTTCCGCGTCTGGTGGAATTCTTGGACCTCTATGTTGCACGAAAGAATCCGTCGCTAACTGCGGCAAAACTCGTCGCTCCATTGCTGGCCAGCACAATCATTGGTGTCAACGGTGTTGATTTTGGACCCGATAGATTTATCGGCAAGTCCTACGAAGAGGCTCTAAGCGCCTATGAGGCTGAGCCCCGCGTGCATGTATTGTTCGAAGAAGGTTCAGCAGATGGCGTTGCATCTGGTTCGGCGTCACCACGCTGGATCAGTGCATTTGAGTCGTGGCCGATTCCCCAAGCCATCGCCACGACCTGGTATTTAGGTGACGACAAGACACTGACTCCAGATCTACCTGATCCTTCTGACAAGAGTGATTCATACAAGGCAGACCCAAAGTCAATCGCCCAAACCTTCTACAAAGACTCAGGAAGCATCTGGAAAGCCGGAGTCAAGTGGGATTGGCCGTACAACACAGACGGAACTGCAGCCACGTTCACGTCAGCGCCGCTTGCGGAGACCACCGTCATCGCCGGCAGTGGTTCTGCTGATCTCTTTATTCAGTCGAGCACACCTGACACTGATCTCGAAGTGACAGTGAGCGAAATTCGTCCAGACGGTCAAGAGATGTATGTCCAAAGTGGCTGGTTGCGTGCATCACATCGCGTTCTTGACACAGAACAGAGCACGGTACTGCGGCCAGTACAAGGTCACTACGAAAAAGATGCTGCACCACTTCCTGCCAATGAATGGACCTCCGTGCGTGTTGAGATATTTCCGTTTGCACATGCTTTTCGCGCTGGCTCTCGACTGCGCATCAATATTGATGCGCCAGGCGGCAACCGCGCTGAGTGGGAATTCCTTACTATTTCTGATGGCGAGACAGTACAGATTGCTCATGGCGCCGATCATCCATCCGGCATTGTGCTCAGCGTTGTCACGGGGATAGAAGTTCCAGTAGCGTATCCAAAATGCATCTTGCGCGGTCAGCCCTGTCGCATCGCACGTTGAACAAATGATCGGTCTTGGAACAGTAATTAACGTCGCCACTGTTGTGGTGGGAAGCGCCGTTGGGCTGATCATTGGCAAACGCATTCCCGAAGCAATGCGTGAGACTGTTGTTCAAGTAGTCGGTCTTGTCACAATTGCGATTGGCATTAAAGATGCAATAGGCACCCACAACATGGTGTTTCCGCTCGTCGGAATGGTTATCGGCGCAATCGTCGGAGAACTGTTACGAGTAGAGTATCGACTCGAACAAATCGGACATGTTCTGAAGCGACGATTTGCCAAAACTGATGACTCTGGCGATGAACACGGATTTGTGCGGGGGTTTGTCACGGCGTCATTGCTGTATTGCGTTGGTCCGCTAACGATTCTTGGGGCAATTCAAGATGCATCTGGTCAGACGCCACAGCTGTACATCATCAAGGGGTCACTAGATGGCTTTATCTCTGTTATCTTTGCCGCTATCTATGGTGTTGGTGTGATGTTCAGTGCTGTCAGCGTTTTTATTGTGCAAGGAACACTCACTGCACTTGGAACATCGATTGATTCGCTATTAGACGATCGCATGCGGTTAGAACTTTTTGCTGCGGGTGGACTCGCAGTTGTGGCAATTGGCATCAACTTGTTAGAAATTAAAAAAATACGACTTGGTTCTTTATTGCCTGGTTTAGTCGTCACGCCAATTTTGGTGGCGATCTTTGCGCGCTAACTTTTAGCGATTGCGCAATGCTTCAAGCGCTTGATCAGCATGGGTATTCATGCGCAGTTCGCTACTTATTCTGGCAAGGAGGGTGCGATTTGTGTCAATCACAAAAGTAACCCGTTTAGTGGGGAGCAAACTAATAGAGCGGGCGACACCCAGGCTCTTGGCTACTTTTTGGTCAGTGTCAGATAACAGCGGGTAATCAAAACCATGTTTGTCAGAGAACTGCTTTTGTTTGGTGACTTCGTCAATACTGATTCCGACGCGCTGAGCCCCGACAGCGCTGAACTCGGCGGCGAGATCACGAAAATGACAACTTTCAGCGGTACATCCTTTGGTCATAGCCGCCGGATAAAAAAACAAAACAACCGGACCGTTGACTAGCAAGTCCGATAGTCGCCGCGGGGTATTAGTTTGGTCGAGTAGTTCGAAGTCGTCAACGATTTCGCCTTTTTCCATACGATAAGGCTACTCATCTGTGGCGATAACGCATAGATCTACCTCAAAGCAGATATGGACAATGCCGGCATCCCTGGTTACAGCACACGCCCCGTTGGGCAAGGTATAGCGCCGTCGTCGCAAAGAGTCCACTATTGGGGTCGATGTACCCGCTCATTTTGCGTTCTACGGCGCGGGCATGTTCGTACAAGATGAGTTCTCGGTTCGGATGCGTGAGTGGCAGTCGAAAGAGATGCGGCTCGGTCAGTGGACGTGGGGCAAGCGCGTCAAGGGGAGTTGTCATATGGGCTCGGGGGTCTCAGCAGCAGTCATATATTTGGTTTAGCATTGGAATATGGAATCGCTTGCGCTACTAGTTTCGGTTATTTTACTAGTCATTGTGGTTCTGGGCATTGTTGCAGCGGTATTGGCAAAAAAGCCACGCCAAACAATCCAGGGAAGACTTACCTCTGTAATCATCAGCGTTTTGCCCATTGTTGCTGGTGGCTGGCTGATGCTACTACAGATCGGCATTGGTGCGCGGGCCCTTGGTGCAGCAGTCGCAGCTGCTGGGGTTATTAGCATCTGGCGCAATATTCAAAAAAAGCGTTAAATGCAAACATTAGTTTGGCTCGACAACAGGTCGAATTTCAATCCAGTCGGTTGCCAAACGTCTGTCTGCAATCAACCATACACCAGCAATGCGTTCATACTTATCAAGGTATCGAATGCTCATGATGCGGTTCCACCTGCCGTTGTCCGAATATAGGTGTTGGGCGTAGCAATATGTTTCGGCCGATGCTTTGTCTGGGTCTATTGGATCAAAGAGAATCATTTGCTGGGAAAGCGAATGATTCGTGATGTCATATTTCAGGAGTCCTTGCATTGCTCGCTCTATTTGGGCGTGTCCGATGCGTTCGTAGTCTGCAGCTTGCCCGATTGGCTGACCAGAGTATCCAGATAATTTTCCGTCTGGTGTGAACAGACTTACTAACGACGGGAATTCTCTTCGGTCTACACGGTGAGCGTATGTCTCAACGAGAGTGCGAAGAGCAACTCGATCAACGAGTCGCAGATCATCGGTGTTCATGAGACAATCTCGTCAAATCGACGTCGCACATCAGCAAAAAATGTCGGTGCGCCTTCAATGTCTGTGCAAAACATCTGCAACGGAAGATGCGCAGCTGTCGCGCCTGCTGCAAAGACATCTGGAAGATTCTGCATCGTCGCCGCGAGATCCCATTTGTCATCGGCATTTTTGGACAACGGAATGGTTCCCTGGACAATAAGTGTCGATGCATCACGTCCGTACTCATGCATTGCAGTAATAATTGCTTGCACTCCTGACCGTATGCCAGCAAGAGTTTCGCCCATGATGGGGATCCAGCCTTGTCCGAGTGTCGCGAGACGGTTGAGGTTTGTGGGCGTAAGTGTTCCGGCAATCAGAATCGGAACACCACCATTTTGTACAGGTTGCGGCGACGAGTACATGTCATCAAAGTTGATAGTTGGCGAGTGGAATGATGCGGGCATGTTGTTCCAGAGTTCGACGCAGGCACCGAGTGTGTCAGTAAAGATGCGACTGCGATTGCTCCAGTCAACCCCTGCGGCGTCATATTCTTCTCGTTGCCATCCGATACCGACTCCAAGCTCAAGACGGCCCTTAGACATAACGTCAAGAGTTGCTGCAGTTTTTGCAAAGACTACAGCACCCCGCAACGATGGCAACACCACGCTTGTTGCAAGTCGCACGCGAGAGGTAGCAGCGGCGATTCCAGCGAGAAGTGTCAAGGGTTCGTGCCACGGTGCATCTGGCGTGGTGGGGAACCGACCCCAGCGGTATTTCTGTGTGTTGGTGCTCATTACGACATGATCAACAACAACGATGCGATCGATTCCGGCGTCATCGGCCATTTTGCCGAGTTCGGTAAATCGGTGCCACGAATCAGCAGGCATCCACGCGCCAAAATTGGGTAATCCGATTGAGAGCGATGGTTTCATCGATCTTATTCTTACCGATTGCAAAGCGATATCGAGCAGGCTTCTATCAAATCGGCATTTTCCTCTACGATGAGGGTGTGATAATCAATGATATTAAGGTCGGTCTTTTGGCCTACGGGGCTATTGGGCATGAACATAATTTGGCAGTGCAGACTACCCCATGTCTGGTGTTGGCTGCGGTCTGCGACATCAACCCGCAACGAATTACTGCTGCACTTGAGTTGGCTCCACAGGCGGTTCCATTTGCCGACGCATTTTTGATGCTCGATTCTGGGCTTGTTGAACTTGTCGTCATTTCTACTCCTCCCAATAGCCACTATCAATGGGCCAAAGAAGCATTGAAGCGCGGAATCCATGTAGTTCTTGAAAAGCCCATGGCTTTAACCACTGATGAATGTGACGAATTGATGGATCTAGCGGCGGCGCAGAAATTGCTTTTGGTCGTGTACCAAAACAGACGGTTTGATGCTGATTTCATCACCATGCGAAAACTCATCACGTCTGGTGCGATAGGAGATGTTTTTCAATTCGATTCATTTGTGGGTGGATACGCCGAGCCATGTTCGTACTGGCACTCTGATGTCGCAGTGTCAGGCGGAGCAATTTTTGATTGGGGGAGTCATTTTCTGGATCAAGTTTTAGCAATCATGAAAGATACGGTTGCACATGTGAGTGGTCAGAATCACAAAAGACATTGGACTAATTGCACTAATGCCGACCATGCTCAGGTCACGATTACGTTTGTAAATGGTAAGCAGGCCACGTTTATCAACTCTGATCTTGCGGCAGCACGAAAGCCAAAGTTTTATGTTCTCGGAACAACAGGGGCAATCGTCGGGGACTGGAACCCAACTGCCGAACCTGCGGTGGCTGATCTTCCAGCGATACTAACCCTTCATCGCGAGGACAGAACCAGCGAACTTGTCGAACTCGACTGCGTCCCACCAAACGCATTTCATCGGTCTATTGTTGACTACCTAACAAAGGGTGTCGCCATGGAAGTGAATGCCAAACAGTCACGAGATGTTGTTGCCATCATGCAAGCAGCCGAACAATCTGCCTTGCAGAATGGGATACCCATAACTCCGTCGTTGCTCTTGAGATAAACCATGAGCGTCAAATGGGGATTCCTGGGAGCAGGTTTTGTTGCAACTGCTGCAATGGCACCCGCCGTGCATGCTGCCAGAAATGCCAAACTTTACGGAGTCGCCAGCAGAAGCCAGCAACGCTCCCAAGCTCTTGGCCCGACTCGTGTGTACGCAACCTACGATGCGTTGTTGGACGACACAGCCATTGATGCTGTCTACATCAGTCTGGCGAACAATCAACATTTTGAGTGGGTGACTAAAGCTCTACATGCCGGCAAACACGTGCTTTGTGAAAAGCCTCTTGCACTTAATGCAAAAGAGGCGCAACAATTATTTGAGACAGCCAAGCAATGCGATCGTGCACTCGTAGAAGCAGTATGGGCTCGTTGGCATCCACGTTTTCGGCGTATAGAAGAACTTGTGGCAAGCGGATCACTCGGTGCGCTCCAAAGTATAGATTCAACATTCACATCAATTTCTCAGTTCACCGACAACTATCGTCTGGTGCCCGAGATGGGCGGGGGAGCACTGTTAGATGTTGGTTGTTATCAAGTGCACAGTTGGGTGGCGCTTACTAACGGGGCCAAAGAGTTTCAGATTCAAGAACTCACTCGAGAGATCGGTCCTACCGCGGTAGATCTGACCACCTCTGTCAAAGCTTGCATTAATGGCACGGTCAATGTTCATGCGGTGAGTTCGTTTGTGATGGATTCATCTCAGTCACTTGTCATTACGGGAGAGAAAAATAATACAAGAACCCACGAAGGTGAAGCATTCACAACCTGGCGCAAGCCGAGTTCATTATTGGTCGGCGATGTGACCGAAGTATTTGATGCTGCTGACGCATTCGTAATTATGACCGAAAATGTTAGCAGTCACATTATGGATGGCTCTGGTTGGATTGTTCCGCTATCTGACTCGGTGCGAGTTGCGCAGATTCTGGACACCATTGCGGCGTGTGTAATACTGCAGTAATGGGAGTACGAGTACATAAAAAGTTTTTTAATGGACTAACAGAAGCACTCGCAGATATTGCTGAAGATCAGTATT
>SHUT01000027.1 GCA_009691255.1 Ilumatobacteraceae bacterium | reverse complement strand
AGACGATGATTTTATTGCTGATGTTATTTCAGCGACCAAATATCAGCAGTAGTTCGAGGTCTCCGTGGTCTTGTGTCTTTACGGGGCCAATGGATGGATTGGGAATGCCATAGTCGGCGAACACAATGCTGATGGTGCCCTGAACGGCAATCTTGCCATTTGTGAGTTGGGCTTCAATCGGGATTGTCACTACCACGGTGGATCCGCGCAACATAAGACTTCCGATCGCAGTAGTGCTGAATTTTTCGCCGGAGTTGGCGTTCTGAGGTAATGCGATTGGCGTTGTCAAAGTAAATGTCGCCACAGGAAATGTTGCGGTGTCCATGATGCGACCCGAAAACTGCGCGTCACGTTTGTCGGAATCGCTTTTGAGAGTGGCCATGTCGATGCTGAACTCTGCTGTTGTGACAGCGTTGTCGGCAATTTCAAGTTTGCCGGTAACTGCAGATGTGCGTCCAACTCCCTCAGAGCTTTGTCCTATCAGGATTTCTTTGACGCGATAGCCCACAACTGAGTCGGCGCCAATTGTCCACACACCGGCAATGTCATCAGGCGCTACGACAGATGTTGTGTCCGAACTTACGATCGTGTCAACTGATGCTGGTGCTTGGGTGTCAAGTGTTAAACGGCTTGGTGCATCGTCTTTGATGACATTGATGTAAAGCCAGGGTGCTCCAACGAGCAGTACAAGAGCAGCGATTGCGATTGCAACAACATTTTTACGGACAAGATTCATACTGCAAGTATACAGCTAATTCAACTGACAGACACAGATTACTTTATACTCATGATAATGAACGCATCAACTAGTAATGCGCAACCGAGGACACTGGTAAGAGCGAGTACTTATTTTCTTGATGTGTTGGCTGCGTGGGGAATAGCTATCGCTCAGCCGTTGCTTAGTCTGCTCGGGAGTAATACTGATTTCTTTATCATCTACAGAGTGACGCCACATGAAGTTCTCTGGTTTGCAATCGCTCTTGCGATCTTGCCGGCCATTTTACTTTGCGGTGTTGGTCTGATGTTGTCCGCAAAGCCATCATGGGCAATGCGTTTTCATGATGGCTGTATAACTATTTTAATTTGTATTTGGCTAGCTCAAGTATTGAAGTTGTCACTAGGACTGAGTGGCTTTATGTATGTTTTTTTATTGGTTGTAATTGGCATTGTCCTGAATGCGTTATACAGAAGTTTTTTTGGGCTTCGGGCGTGGCTGCGCTGCTTAGCGATAGTCCCACTGCTGGCAGTCGGAATGTTTTTGTTTGCTTCAGCATCAGGCAGATATGCGCGTGCAAGTGATGTAGCCGTAGTTCAGGGCACTGGCATCAAGACACCAATTGTGATGGTCATGTTTGACGAGTTTGCATTAACGTCGCTTCTAAACGGCGCTGGGGATATTGATGCTGTCAGATTTCCCAATTTCGCACGCCTTAAGCAGTCGTCTACTTGGTTTCGTGACTATTCATCAACTGCTGAAGTAACTCATAAGGCAATTCCGGCTGCAATCAGCGGCGTCAGGCCGCGGTCTAACGCATCATCGACTTTTGCAGATCATCCCAACTCACTTTTTTCTTTGTTGGGGGCTAGTCATCAAATGAACGTTACGGAAATTATCACGAAACTATGTCCACCAAATGTGTGCTCGGGCTCGAAAGTCGGCGACGCTCAAAGGGTCTCTGCTTCCGCTAATTGGACAGGCCTACTCAAGCGACTGAGGTCAATCTTGTGGCAAAGGCTCGATGCCTCGCAGAAGAACGAAATAAAACTTTTTGAGGCGTTTGTACCAGTAGAAAAAACATCGGCACCAGCGACGGTGGTGGATAATGAGAAGCAAGAACCACGCAAAGCAGAAATCCCCGCAGCAGTTATTCAGAACTTCATTGCGCTGCAGCAGACTGAAAACTTTAATAAGTGGCTGCATCAAGTAAGGCCATCTGCCGTGCCGAGTTTTAGTTACATCCATTTGTTATTGCCACATCAACCATGGATCTATTATCCAGACGGCTTCCACTATTCCACTGCCGAAAAAGAATGGCTAAAAAACGAGACGCAATGGGAGACAGATGTTAAGCAGCAACGTTCAATTCTGCAAGCGCAGTATGTTGATACATTGGTAGGTCAATTGCTTGATCAGATGCAGAGTGATGGTCTGTACAAAGACTCGATGGTTATTTTTACGGCAGACCATGGAGTGAGTTTTGACCGCGGTTATAACAGAAGATTCGCCTCGAGCGACTTTAAAAATGCTAGCGATCTCATGCATGTTCCGCTATTTATTCATTCGGCACATCAATTGGTCGGTGATGTGTCAGATGAGAATATAGAAAATATTGATCTTGTGTCTGTCATTGCACAGCGATTGAAGATTTCTGTGCCATGGAAGACGGATGGCATGTTGCCTGCCAGTAAGACTGATGCTCAAAAGAAAATTAAGACGCTTTATTTTGTAGATGATCCGTACGGAAGTGCCAAACGCACTGAGAAGCAACTGGTCGTTGATAACGATATATTTTTAAATGAAATTAAAACTGCAGGTACTTCACTGACGGATGTCAACGACATCCTTGAGCCACTGTATAAAGAAACTCCATTTAATGAATTACGGGGTAAAGAGATCAGTTCATTTACGATTGAAGAGGGCCGTGTGACCGCCACATTGGACAACGATATTGTTACCCAAAATCCCAAAGTCCTTGTGCGTGGAACTTTTAATCAGCGAGTAGAGGCAGATGATTGGTTTGCAATTGTTGATGGGGATAGAATAACTGGACTATCACCCACCGTGACGCAGAAAAAAACGCAACGCTTTGTCGGTCTATTGCCGCATCTTGTAGGCGCTCAAACCACCTCTTTGCGAATGTTTCGAATTATTGATTTGACACACCTCGAAGAAATCAGCCTCGGAGAGTGACCGGGGAAGAGATTGTCCAAGTTGGCTAACCACTGTGGCGCAAACGAAACTCTATTTCAGATGTTAGACTATCTAACATTATGGAAACACGCGTCAACCCCTGGCTACTAGAGCATGTGCCAGGTCTTGTCGTTGCCGGGCTCGTAGCGTTTGCTGGCTTTGCGGTCAGTTGGCGATGGACAACCATTTCCCCCTTGACCGCGTCGCTTCTCGGTGGTGTGTTGCTTGGTAACGCGACACAAGTTCCGATGTGGTGTGACCATGGACTTAAGTTTTCGGCTCGTCAGATCTTGCGCGTCGGAATTGTGTTGCTCGGTCTTCAGTTGTCGTTTCGTCAGGTTGCAGATCTTGGTGGTCGTGGATTAGTTGCAGTGATTATTGTCGTCACCACAACATTTTTTGGTACACAATTCATTGCTCGTTGGCTAGGAGTATCGCGAGGACTTGGTCTTTTAACTGCGACAGGATATTCGATTTGTGGGGTTTCCGCAATCAGCGCAATGGTGGGAGCCACCGACGGAAGTGAACAAGATGCGACATATGCAATAACACTCGTCACAATTTTTGGCAGCATTTCTATTTTTGTGTTGCCCGTCTTGGGGCATTTTTTACATCTCGGTGATGTGCGATTCGGAATGTGGGCCGGATCTGCCGTGCATGATGTTGCTCAAGTCGTTGCAACGTCCACTGCGTATTCGCACGAGTCGCTCTCACCTGCGGTGGTAGTGAAACTCACAAGGGTTTTATTACTCGCCCCAATTGTTGCAAGTGTTGCGTTTGCGCATCGGAATCGGACAACGAATACAGGCAGCACAGTTTCTCTGGCCCCGTTGCCGCTTTTCATAGTTCTCTTTCTTGTAATGGTGGCGATTAGATCAACCGGCGCGCTATCTGACGATGCCTTGTCCTTTTTTCAGCATGTTGAAAAAGCATGTTTGGCTCTTGCTCTCGTTGGATTAGGTGCAGGAGTGCGCTTTAGACATATGCGTGCACTTGGCCCACGCCCCGTTGTTCTTGGTGTCTTGTCATGGTTACTCGTAATGATGATCGCATATATCTCCGTCCATCTAATGCCGATTCCAAGCTAGGAGCACACAATGATTGAAATGAACTGGTTTCTTCCGACCGGTGGAGACTCTCGTGATGTCTTGCCAGATGATGACACTGTCGCCCGAGCGCCGAGCGTGTCGTATATGTCCCAAATTGCTCAAGCATGTGAAGGTTTGGGTTTCAACGCTGTGCTTACTCCGTGCGGAACAGGTTGCGAGGATGCGTGGATCGCGACAGCGTCACTTCTTGCAGTCACTTCACGCCTAAAGTTTTTGGTTGCTTTTCGACCTGCGCTGCTGTCTCCTACGCTCGCAGCACAAATGGCGAGCACATATCAACGTATGTCTGGGGGTCGATTATTGGTAAATATCGTTACAGGGGCGGAGCAATCTGAGTTGGCTCGGTTTGGAATCAGTGAAGACAAAGAAACACGATACGAGCGCACCAGTGAGTTTATAAAAATCATGCGTGGTGCATGGAGTGGTGAGCCATTTTCATTCAACGGAAAGTTCTTTGACGTATCAAATGCGACAACTCGCGATGTGCCGCAACCTATGCCACCAATTTATTTCGGTGGTGCTTCTGACTCTGCAGAAAAAGTAGCAGCAGAAAACGTCGACCTCTATCTAGCATGGGGTGAAACGCCAGAAATGGTGAGAGAGCGCATCGAGCGGGTACGGGCGCTCGCCGCACAGGCGGGTCGCACGATTCGATTTGGAATTCGCTTTCATGCCATTACTCGCCGCACTGACGACGAAGCATGGGCAGTTGCCAACTCAATTTTGGCATCAATGACGCCCGAAGCGATTGAATCAGCGCGGCAAGATTTTTTGAAAACACAATCTGTCGGACAACGACGACAGTTTGAACTGCATGGTGGCGATCTCAGCAAACTCGAGATCTATCCCAATGTGTGGTCGGGGATTGGCCTCGTACGCGGAGGTGTGGGTAGCGCACTCGTTGGCAGTTATGAATCTGTTGCTGATCGCATTATCGAATATCACGAATTGGGTTTTGATGCGTTCATCATGTCGGGGTACCCACATCTTGAAGAGGCGTATTGGTTTGGAGAAGGAGTCATGCCTATTTTGCGGGCCCGTGGGTATTTGCCTGCGCTCGAAGGCGGCGACGCAAAAGTATTCTCCTTCCGATGAAACACATTGGTCTTTTACTTGTCGGTCATGTAGATGCCGGAAGTATGCATGTCGGAGGCGATTATCCAGAGTTATATGAAAACCTGCTACAACGGCACGAGATTGAGCTCACGACGTATCATTGCGACGAAGGGCAGATGCCCGATTCGCTCAGCGATCAAGACGGATGGTTTTGTTCACCAAGTCGACTAAGTGTGTATGACAATGTCGCATGGCTACGTGATGTCGAACAATTACTACGTGACATTGTGTCCACCGAGACTCCGTATGTCGGAATATGTTTTGGGCATCAACTAATGGCGCAGGCTCTTGGAGTAGTTGTTAAAAAAGCAGAGTATGGCTGGGGAATCGGTATGAAGGAGTATGAAATTCATATAGCGCAGCCGTGGATGACGCCACCTGCCACCCAGATCCGATTAGCGGCGAGCCATCAGGACCAAGTGATGTCGCTACCAGACGGAGCCCGACTGTTGGCATCGAGTGACTACTGTCCAATCGGCGGGATGCAGATAGGTGAGCGTGCCTGGACACTGCAAGTACATCCCGAATTCAGCCTAGAACTGGCGACTAGTTTGCTTGCTACTCGCCAACAGTTATTTGGACCAGAAAAAGTAGAGAAAGCACTCTCTACCCTGCAGACATCTCTTGATCAAGACCTGGTTGCTGGTTGGATTGCAAGATTTTTTCATCTATGCGGCTGAACCGAGCCATCGTTGTTGACATGGCAGCCCAAATTGCTGACGCTGAAGGCATCGATGCCGTCACGCTGACTCGCATCGCAACTGATGCTGGCGTGAAACAACCCGCTTTATATCGTCATGTCACCGGCATTGAAGAGCTTTGGACGCTGTTATCGCTGCGCGCGCGCGAGCAACTTGTCATTGCGCTCGAAGATGCTATTGCCGGAACGACTCGTGAATTATCGATTATTGCTGCTGCGCATGCGTGGCGCTTATTCGTACAGCAACACCCCGGTTTATACAGTGCAACAGACCGAGTTCCTTCAGTGGGGGATTGCGATATCGAACAGTCACTTGCACGAGTTGTTAGCGCACTAAGTGAGTCGCTGTCGGGGTATCGATTAACTCCGACACAACGCGGTCATTGTGCGCGCTCGTTACGAAGTGCATTACATGGCTTTTGCGTTCTAGAAAAAGATAACGGACATCCGGAGCCCTATGCAATAGAGAAGAGCCTAAAGCAACTGCTGGAACTATTTTGTCGCGGCATTGAGGTGCTTGAGAAAAAATAATTTGCAGTCGTCGACTGCAAATTATTTAGTCAACCGCAATAGGGCATTAGTTTTTTGGACTAAGCATTTTGGCTAATTCTTGATACACGGGAATCCAAGCATTGTCTGGGATACGAGGAAGACCAGAAAATTGCAAGAGTGATAGTCCGGTAGGAATTGCCAATAGCAACATGGCGATAAGTTGTGGATCAAAATTTGTCTCAATTTCACCGGACGCGACTGCTTCAGTAACAATTTTTTGATACGCCGCAAAGTGTTCTTCAAGACGTGGCAAATATAGAGCTTCCTTATCCTTGGTGCGCCACGACACGTAGAACGCCTCGATCAGCATTACCTGGGCTGGCGTTGGACCTGAGTTATCATTATTTCGTGGAAGAAGTGTGGCAATTTTTAAGAGCCATGGCGTCTGCTGAAAATCCTCGATTTTTGAAAGACTTTCAACGTTTGCAGCGAGTTGTGCATTGAGCGCTTCTTCTAGAGCTACACGAAAAAGGACTTCTTTATTTTCGAACCATGTATAGATCGAGCCAGGTGTCAGATTCGCTCGATCCGCAATGTCACCGATGCGCGCATATTTGAATCCCTGGAGTGCGATTTCTTCGGTAGCGGCATTAAGAATAACTTGCCTAGTTCCAAGTGCCCATGGTCGCCTGTTGCGGCCTTCAATTTCGGTAATCATGGTCGGTCCTTGTGTCAAGGGACAGATGATACCTAAAATAAATCAGAATTGAATGATGTTTGTTAGAAAATTATGGTCGGTCTTTACCGTTTCTTTACTTGGAGAATCATACGGTGGTACCAGTGAATAGCGAAAATTTCCCCCTCCCAGTGAACAAACTAGACCAACGGCGTCCACTTGTGCGCCCAGTTGTCACGAACCTCAAGGCCAATGATCTCGTGGTAGTTATTATCGCCGTTTTTGGTCTTGTCACCGCAGCATGGGCAATGACAGGCGGCTGGAGCCAGATCTCGGGTGGTTGGTCTAACGGCTGGAGGGCAGCGGCATCGCTCACGGGTCTCTACACCTCGTTGTGCGGAATGGTCGGACTGATGTTGTCAGCTCGTATCAAGACCATCGAACGAGCGATCGGCTTGGATCATTTATTTATTTGGCATCGCATCGCAGGCGACACGATGGGTCTGTTATTGGCAGTGCACATTTTCACGTCGATTCCTGCCGAGATGCCTGTGCGCGGTGGTTTTATTAATACGGTTTTGGACTTCACTGGACGCGAACCATATATGGCGTTGACAGCAATCGGTTCGGCAATTGTTGTTGTGGTCGTGGTGTTGAGCCTTAAAGATATCCGCAACAAGGTTTCCTATGAGACTTGGTATTTCGTGCATCTCACTGTTTATTTTGGCTTGGCTGCATCGTTTTCACATCAAATCACACTTGGATCGATGTTGAGCAACGATCGCTATGTGCGTGTTGTCTGGGTCGCTACCTCTGCTGCGATTTTTTCAACGGCCTTATTCGGAAGATGGTGGAAGGTCTTTGGGTCTGTGTCGCGACCATTGCATATACAAGCCATCAACAAAGAGACCGACGACACCTTCAGCATGTTGTTGGGTGGTCGCAATATTTTGCGCTTACGGGGCGATGCCGGACAGTTCGTAATGATCAGATTATTGGTAGCCGGACAGTGGTGGAAAACAAATCCGTATTCTCTTTCTGCGGTTCCGACTACTGCTGGTCTGCGAGTGACAATTAAAGATCGTGGCGATGCAAGTTCTGCAACACGTCTTTTACGCGTCGGCAACAGAGTGGCGGTAGAGGGACCATATGGCGTGACGACACCAGAAATATTTGACACAGGGCGACCACTATTCATTGCGGGTGGTGTTGGAGTGACGCCAGTCTGTGCGCTTTTGCAACGCCTACCTATCAATTCCAGACCAACCGTATTATTGCGGGCACGACATGAAAATGAAGTTGCTCACTTGGCAGAGATTCGTGCACTCGCGAATCGTTGCGGAGGAGAGGTATTGGTCTTAACAGGTCGCACTGCAGCACTTAAAGGCAAAGATCCGTTCTCTGCTAAATCCTTGCTGCGTACGGTGCCTGACTTGGCATCTCGAGTCGTATTGGTATGTGGACCAACTTCGTTAATGTTTGCTGCTCGCAAAGGCGTGCACGAAGCTGGCGTATCTAAGTCCGACATTCATATGGAAATGCCATGGTGGTGAGCCAATGACCAATAACAATTCGTCCTTCACGCCACGCCTTGCTTTGGTCAGGCGTCTTGCGCCCGCTCTAGCGCTGACGAGTGCGGGTATGGCCTTAATAAATGTATTAGATCGCCCCGTTAATCTCAGCGCCTCTGGAACTGCTGGCGTTGCTAACGTTGGCGATGCCACTGACGCAGTTGGGATGGGTGCTGCGGTAACGGGGGCAACAGTGCCGTCGCCAACTACAACGCAGCCCGCGCCGGTATTAACCACGGTCCCACCAGTTACTGGTGCTGTGATTCCTGACACAACGCCAACAGTTGCATCACCGCCAAACACAACAACTTCTTCTACTGCGTGTGGTGCTAAAAAATCAACGGGCTCCACCACCGACATCGTGGACCGCAATCGAGTCTTTGGAACACTTGTCGTTACGGCGAAGTTTGCCAGTAACGGAGAACTTTGCGGCGTAGCAGTGAATTTTGATGTCTGGGATCGTAAGTCTGTGCAGATTGAGCAATATGCATTGCCCAAACTCAACGCTCGTGCCAAAAAAGCAAAGAGTGCCAATATCCATGGAATCTCAGGGGCCACGGCTGTCTCGCGTGCCTACGCTACTTCACTTCAAGCAGCAATTGACGCTAAGCCACTGTGATGCAAGCACGCCATCGATCATCATTTTCCACAATGGGAACAACTGCAAGTGTGCATGTCAATGACAACATCATGGAGGCAACTTTTGAGGATGTCGTAGAAGAGATCAGCGCAGAACTTGAACGATTAGAACAGATGTTTTCTATATACCGAACGGATAGCCAGATATCGCGCATTAATCGTCAGGAGTTGCATGTTCTTGACGCATCACGTGAAGTCATTGATGTTTTAGATGCATGCACATGGTTAGAGCAGGCATCCAACAATGTCTTTACGGTTCGTCGCCCAGATCAACCGCGTAGCATCAATCCCACTGGTTTTGTCAAAGGATGGGCCGCAGAGTACGCGTCACGGTTGTTTATAGAACGTGGATTGCAACATTGGTATCTAGCGATTGGTGGTGACTACGTCTTGCATGGGGGCCTTGATGACGAAACACCATGGAACATTGGCGTCACAGATCCGCGCGACACCAAGTTATTGGTGGGCGAGATAAGTGTTGAAACTGGAGCAATTGCAACATCTGGAACAGCAGAGCGCGGAAACCACTTGTGGGATGCCCAGGGAAATGAAGCAAAGTCGCCTTTTTTGTCAGTAACAGTGACTGGACCGAGTCTGACATGGGCTGATGCTTTTGCGACAACGGTTTTTGTGATGGGTGAACCTGGACTGGAATGGATAACGCAGTTTGATACGTATCAAGTTTTGCCTGTTTGTTGACAAACCAGAATTTTATTGTGCCATTCCAGCGAGCGTGAGGGCTTCATTGAGAGTGCTCGCTCGTTGCAGTTTGATGCCGCGCAAGTCGTCAGGAGAATTTGCTGGCACGATAGCGCGTGTGAATCCGAGTCGTGCAGCTTCGGCGAGCCTGCGCGAAATTTGTGCGGCCTGACGGACTTCGCCAGCCAAACCGACTTCGCCAACCACCACAAGATCTGCTGGCAGTGGAGTGTTGGTGATGGCGGAAACAAGAGCGAGACATAATGCCAAGTCAGCACCAGGCTCTGTAAGGCGAACTCCGCCCACGACCGACGCGTAGACCTCGTGATCAGACAGACTCACACGTGCTCGGCGTTCAAGAACGGCGAGCAACATTGAGAGGCGTCCGGGATCGACGCCTTGAGCACTGCGTCGCGGCGGAGCGCCACCCGACACAGCGTTGGTGAGTGCTTGTAGTTCGACCAACAACGGGCGTTGTCCTTCAAGAGTGGGTACCACTACTGATCCGGGCACTCCGGTACGACGATCAGCAAGAAATAATTGGCTTGCATCAGGCACACCAACTAAACCCTGCTCGGTCATCTCGAATAGACCCAACTCATTAGTGGGTCCGTAGCGATGCTTAGATGCGCGTAAAAGTCGAAGTGCATGATGTCGCTCACCTTCAAATGACAACACAGTGTCAACAACATGTTCAAGGACGCGCGGTCCGGCGAGGCCTCCTTCTTTAGTGACATGTCCGACGAGCACAATTGGCAGATGACGGCGCTTTGCTTCTTGCACCAATCGATGGGCACAGCCACGTACTTGCACAACAGAGCCAGGCGTCGAGCCTAAGTCTGGATCGGCAATCATTTGAATACTGTCGATGACAACAAGGCTCGGCTGCACACTATTGATAGCTGAAATAATGTGTGGCAAAGACATTTCGGGAAGCAACCACAGATCGTCACGCAGTGCACCGAGTCGTTCTGCTCGCATGCGCACTTGTTGGGCGCTTTCTTCGGCGGTTACATAAAGAGTTGTTCCGCTCATATTGGCGAGCAACTGCAAGAGCAAGGTGCTCTTGCCAATACCTGGCTCGCCACCGAGCAATGTGACGGATCCGGGAACAAGACCGCCACCTAAAACACGATCTAGTTCTTCGATATTGGTAAGTCGCGGATGACCGATGCTCGAATCAACTTTGCCGATTTGTGTTGGCTCGCCAGCGGGTACAAGAGCCATTCCGGCTGCGAGCGATGTTATTGGTTCGTCGCCACCTTCGAAATCTTCAACAAGTGAGTTCCATGCATCGCAGGTGAGGCATTTGCCAGACCACTTGGGATGAGCAGTGCCACACTCGGTGCAACGATGAACAAGACGAATTTTTGCCACGGGTCAACCTTAGGAGCGGGGTGTTCGTTTATCTTGAGCACGAATCACCATGCCAAGCAAGACGAGCATTGCGATAACCCACAATGCAATGAGCAGCTTCAGGAGTGGTCTGGCTGCACGCGCCACATTTGAGGCAATGTCGAGATTTTCTGAGGTACTGGCAAGATCAATAGAAGTTCCGTCCATAGGCACACGCCATGTGAGCGAACCATTGCTGACATTGGCAGTGGTTGTTTTAATTTTTCCGGGAAGAACTGCTTCGAATGTGATCGCGACAGCATCTCCTAGATCTAGTCCGGAGCGTTTCACCTCTGCCGCGTATGGAGCCCCACCTAACAGTGCCAGTGTTTTGTCGTCAACGAACGCTTCGAGCCCACCAGTGACTTCAAGTCGACCCGCAATGGTCCAGGTTGTGTTGGTGTCTTTGCCAGCTCGTGCAATAAGCAGATCATGGAGAGGGCCATTTGGTCCGCTGACGTGCGCAAGCAATGCGTTTGCCGTTGCCGGATTAGAAAACGTGTGTGACAGCACTAATTGAAGACCGCCATCTTTGGTCATCTTTGGCTTTTGCGCTTTCCAGCCGGCTGCTAAGACATCTTCAAGACGCAGGTCAGTAGCGATTGTTGGCTCGGCGGTCACGATGTCTTTGTCGGCAGTTGCCGTCAGCGTGATTTTGCCACTGCCGTTGGCATTGACATCAACGTGCACAACAACATCAACACGACACGCCGACAGGAGAATTACTGCGCCTAACGCAGACGCGATGAGAGTAAGACGCCGAAGCGTCACTCGGGTGTTGCGGCGCCGTCTCCGGCACCAGCGAGTTCTATGGAGCTTGGTGGCACAAAACCTTCGACCGCACGGAAGGACAGGCGTTTTTGGTCTGCATTATCAGGGTCGTCTTCGGTGTCAACGACAATAATTTCTCCGGCATTGAACTCTTTGTAGAGAATTTTTTCTGATAACTCGTCTTCGATGAGGCGTTGGATGGCACGGCGCAATGGTCGAGCACCTAGTAGTGGATCGTATCCCTTGTCAGCAAGATGCTCTTTTGCATTTTGCGTTAGTTCAAGACCAAGCCCTTGGCTTTCGAGTTGACCAGTGAGTCGCTTGATCATGAAGTCAACCATCTGGATGACTTCTGGCTTGGACAACTCATGGAACACGATTGTTTCGTCGACACGGTTGAGGAACTCTGGACGGAAGTGCGCCTTTAGTGCGTCATTGACCTTGGCCTTCATTCGCTCGTATGACACGGCTTCGTCGCCCTTAGTGAAACCAACATTGCCTTTGCGTAGTTCTGCGGTTCCGAGGTTTGATGTCATGATTAAAACCGTATTGCGGAAATCAACGGAGCGACCTTGACTGTCAGTCAGGCGACCTTCTTCAAGAATTTGCAACAATGTATTGAAGACATCAGGGTGCGCTTTTTCGATTTCGTCAAACAACACGACAGAGAATGGTTTGCGTCGAACTGCTTCGGTGAGTTGGCCACCTTCTTCGTAACCGATGTATCCGGGAGGTGAACCAAGAAGGCGACTCACGGTGTGCTTCTCCATGTATTCACTCATGTCAAGAGTTATGAGTGCTTTGTCGTCGCCAAACAAGAACTCAGCGAGTGTCTTGGCGAGTTCAGTTTTTCCGACACCGGTTGGCCCAAGGAAGATGAATGATCCGCTGGGGCGCCGTGGATCTTTCAGGCCAGCACGCGTACGCCGAATGCTTTGGCTGACTGATTTGACGGCATCGTCTTGACCAATCATTCGCTTATGAAGTTCGGCTTCCATGTTGAGCAATTTGGATGTTTCTTGTTCGGTGAGTTTGAAGACGGGGATTCCGGTCCAAACACTAAGAACGTCAGCGATTGCTTCTTCGTCAACTTCGTCAAACAAATCGATGCCCTGGGCTTTGATTTCAGTCTCTTTTTGAGTGCGTTCTTCAAGCAAGATGCGTTCTTGATCGCGCAAACGACCAGCGTCTTCGAAGCGTTGTTCTTCGACTGCTTTAGTTTTGCCAGCCTGCACCTCGTTGATTTTTGCTTCGAGTTCTTTAAGGTCTGGCGGAGTTCGCATGCGCTTAAGACGCAGGCGACTGCCAGCTTCGTCAATGAGGTCGATGGCTTTGTCGGGGAGATGACGGTCTGCGATGTAGCGATCAGCCAAATTGGCAGCAGCCACAATTGCTTGGTCGGTGATGGTGACACTGTGATGCTTTTCGTATTTATCGCGAACACCACGAAGGATCTCGATTGTCATTGCAACAGAAGGTTCTTCAACTTTTACTGGTTGGAATCGACGTTCTAGGGCTGCATCTTTTTCGAGATGCTTGCGATATTCGTCGGTTGTTGTGGCGCCGATTGTTTGCAATTCACCGCGCGCCAACATTGGTTTTAAGATGCTTGCTGCGTCGATTGCGCCTTCTGCTGCACCTGCACCAACCAATGTATGGATCTCATCGATGAACAAAACAATGTCTCCACGCGATTTGATTTCTTTGAGAACTTTTTTTAGACGTTCTTCAAAGTCACCGCGATAACGACTGCCGGCAACAAGTGCTCCAAGGTCGAGTGTGTATAACTGCTTATTTTTGAGAGTTTCAGGAACATTGTCATCGACAATGCGTTGAGCAAGACCTTCGACGATGGCAGTTTTGCCGACGCCTGGTTCGCCGATTAGAACAGGGTTGTTCTTGGTGCGACGAGACAAGATTTGCATGACGCGTTCGAGCTCGCGCTCGCGACCAATCATTGGATCGAGTTTTCGTTCGCGAGCAAGTTGCGTGAGATTGCGTCCGAACTGATCGAGAATCTGGCTTCCGCCTTTTTCTCCTTGCTCTTCTTTGCTGCCGCTGCCACCGGCTGGCTGCGAATCGGCTTTGCCTGCAGGGCCTTGGTATCCGGACAACAGTTGAATTACTTGTTGGCGCACGCGAGCGAGGTCTGCTCCGAGTTTGACTAACACCTGAGCGGCGACGCCTTCGCCTTCGCGAATCAGTCCGAGCAGAATATGTTCGGTGCCGATGTAGTTATGCCCTAGTTGCAATGCTTCGCGTAATGACAACTCGAGAACTTTTTTAGCGCGGGGAGTAAATGGAATATGCCCTGATGGCGATGATCCGCCTTGACCGATTATTTCTTCTACTTGGGCACGAACTGCCTCGAGTGAAATACCAAGTGATTCAAGTGCCTTGGCGGCGACGCCTTCTCCTTCGTGAATAAGTCCGAGCAAGATGTGCTCAGTACCTATGTAGGAGTGATTAAGAAGGCGAGCCTCTTCTTGGGCGAGAACTACTACTCTTCGGGCCCTATCAGTAAAGCGTTCGAACAAGTTGACCACCTTGTCATCGGAATTCGTTGATTCATCACCAAAAGTATGGCGACTACTCTTATTGTATCGGCACAGTGGGGAAGTGATGTGCCGAGATGCCGTATCCTGTGGATGTGACTTCTTCCCCACTTCTTGCGCTTCAGGCGATGGACGCCGACCGCCAACGGGTCGAAGTCGCATTGCGCCAGGCTGTGCATACCCCAGATGCGTATTTGTCAGAGATTGCCTCGCACCTCATATCAGCCGGCGGAAAGCGCCTGCGCCCCGCTCTGTCTCTTGTGGCGTCACAAGTGATGGACGACAACGATGTCTCCGATAATGCGGTTCGGGGCGGTATTTCTTGTGAACTGGTGCACTTGGGTTCGCTTTATCACGACGATGTCATGGATGAATCCACCACACGACGTGGCGTTGAAACCGTTAACGCCAAATGGGGCAATCTGCAGGCAATCCTGGCTGGCGACTTTTTACTAGCGCGAGCCTCTGAGATAGCTGCTTCTCTAGGGAATGAAATCGCTGGATTATTAGCACGAACTATTGGTCGATTATGCGAAGGACAGATCGAAGAACTGCGCCATACATACAACGTTGCGCGTCCGGTGGACTCGTATCTTAATTCGATTGAAGGCAAAACTGCGTCGCTGTATTCAACTGCTGCACGCATTGGCGGACTTGTCGCCGGATACGACCGCCGCATTGTCGATGCATTGACGGAATACGGAGTCGCATACGGAATGGTGTTTCAGGTAGTTGATGACATTTTGGATATCACTGCAACAGACGAAGAACTCGGTAAGCCAGCGGGCCACGATATGGTCGAAGGCGTGTATACGTTGCCAGCGCTTGCAACATTGGCAGCAGGTGGACCAGCAGCGGCAGAATTGACTGCGCTGTTAGGAAAACCTCTCAATCATGCTGAGTGCGAAAAGGTGCTTGAGATTGTTCGCGCCAATGGTGGTGTTGCAAATGCAATTGGTCGTGCCCGCATATATGTGGCTCGTGCCGAAGCAGCCTGCGATGCGTTTGCGAATACGGCAGCATCGCGTGCGATGCGCGCGGCAACTTCGGTTTTGCTGTCTTCTGTTGAGTAATTAATCTGCCATCACAAATCGGGCAGCATGGAGCCCGCTCAGAGCAGCACCTTCTACTTTGGCTCCTTTAAAAGCATCCCCAGCAAGCAGCAATGATCCGTCATCTGTTGACCAGAAATATTCGGGCCAAAGAATCTTTGGTGTTGCAAAGCGCCACTTTTTAACTTGTGATTCAATGATGCTTAGTCCATCAAGGTAAGGAGCACCCGCTGTTACCAGCATTTCATGTTGCTGTTCGAGCGACAGGTCCCAGTTGGTGCGACTGAACTCAGGGTTGGCGTGCAGAGTGAGTGCCGGAGATGCCGAGATGCCCTTTGCCATGTTGTCTGCAACAAATTGAAAAGTGTCATCTGGATTTTGCATGCCGCCTGGCGCTGCAATGGAGTGTGTCCCCGCGTATGTCAGCAGCAGTGCAATTGTCCTGTCGTAGTCAGTGCCACGCAGAGTTTCTGGAAGATCAACGCCTGCAGTAAATAACAATGAGTATGACTGAGGCAATGGGCACGTGGAGATTAAAACATCACAGGT
Source organism: Ilumatobacteraceae bacterium (assembly GCA_009691255.1). Classification (GTDB taxonomy): domain Bacteria; phylum Actinomycetota; class Acidimicrobiia; order Acidimicrobiales; family Ilumatobacteraceae; genus UBA2093. Next base: position 5,855 of record SHUT01000027.1, on the reverse strand, counting down.
CAGTTCAGTGGCGTCGTCAATCTGCACTTTCCAGCCAGCACTTCTGTGAGTGAGCGAAAAGACCATCGTATTGCATCGCACATCTAGTCCGGTTGCCATGTACTTAGCCACGCTGTTCATTCCGCGCGCGCCGATGTATCGCGGGTGGCCATCATTGGTGGCAAAGCCACGGCACCACTCTTGCGCCACGCCAGCACTTGTCCATTCATTTACTAGTTGTCCAAAATCATCAGAGCGAACAGTAAAAAATTGTGCACCATGATCGACAACGGCGTCACCAATGCGACGAGTTGCCATTCGCCCACCGACCGATCGTCCTTTGTCAACAACGGTGACACTATGGCCATCTTGGCTTAGCGCTCGTGCGGCCGTGAGACCGGCAATCCCGGCTCCGACAATAATAACCCGTTTTTTCGTCATCAGATAAACGTTATTGAGTAAGCAAAACGGAGTCGATGATGACGCGGTCTAGCGCAGTTCGTGGACGCGCAAAATAAGTTCGCGAGACCAAGTGTCAAGTTGACGCCCACCGATATGTTCGGTGATCTGGATGGCCTGCGAGGAATCTTCCAACATCTGGCTCCAGCGGATGTATCCGCCCATGATTCCAACGAGGCGGTCACCGACTTCTTCTGCGTGAATGACGATTTTTGCTTCTTTGTTAATCAGGTCGCGAAGTTCTGCATAGAACACGCGGAGCCATGCATCAAAGTCGTCGGCACCACTGAGTGGACGATGTCTAAATGGCATATGTAGTTCGTCGTACGCGTGCAGGTTGTGCGGCGCTGCAATAATCGAGACGACGAAGTCAAAGTGGTTTTCTCGTAGCCAAATGATTTCTTCTTGGCGCCGAACACGCCGATGATTGTCGCCGTAGCCGCCTGGACGCTCGCAAATCGCAACACGATCTTTGATGATCCACGTAAAGTTTCGAGGCCTAATACCTAAAGCCCATTTTCCACGCAATTTCGGGGGCATTCGGTTCTCCTGTTGATTCTGTTTGATAGATGAGATGTATTTGGTATGGCGTAGCAAGTTCTGACAGACGAATCTGTCACCACGCACAGAACAATCTACCGCATAAAACCCAAGACAAGACGTTGTTTGCTCCGACGAATTTCGCGCCCGCCACCGATATCACACGCTAGGCGCGCGCCACTAGCGACCAGCAGTACTCGCTCGATGGTGGCTTGATCAGGCGGATACGGGTTACTTAGCCACACACGCAATGCTCGTCTTGCAAGGGCAAGAGGTGCAGCAGTGAGGGCCACGGCATCAGTTGGGTCAAGTGCGCCAGCAAGGATGTCGAGCAATTCGTTGTCGTCGCGCATGACATTTGCAGCGCGCGTGAGGATGGGCACAAGATCACGCTGTGACATTGTGTTCATCGCAGGTAGGAGATTGTGGCGAATATTGTTGCGAAGAAAACTTGTGTCGTCATTGGTGTGATCGTGCACCACAGCAATGTCAAGTTCGGCGCACAGTGCATGCGTATCGGCACGGCGTAGTTGTAAAAGTGGTCGAGAAACACCCGGCGTCATGGCTGAAAGTCCTTGCGTCGCAGCCCCACGCATCAGATTGATCAGCATCGTTTCGGCCTGATCATCAGCAGTGTGCCCAGTCATGACATCAGATGGCAAAACGTCGTATCGGGCAGAGCGGGCGCGGGCTTCAAGGTTGGGGCCATGTTCGATGCTGATGTGATGCACAACGAGTTCGATGCCAAGTCTTTTGGCGAGCGGGGCAATTAGTTGCACATCTGCATCAGAGTCATGACGCAATGAATGGTTTACATGGTGGGCGGTAACACCCAGGCCGTGACTAGCCGCCAACACCAGCAACGCCATCGAGTCTGCACCACCCGAGACGGCACATGACACGAGCGTGCCAGCTGGCGGAAATGTACATTGCTCAATGAGTTGAGCGACGAGTTCAGACATCGTGTGTCATCACTCGTTTGGCAAAATTATTGCTGTTTGCGTTGACGACGACTCGGATAACGAGTGGCACTGACTTTGATGAGATACCCAACAACAGTTTGCAGAATGGCTCCGACTCCAGCCAACAAAAGAATAACTCCAAGCCACCAATGCCATACTTCTGCTGCGAACATGACTTCTATCGTAGCGAACTAATCTCGTGACACACGGATTTTGCGGCCTTCATCATGGATCTATTAAATTGGCTTAAGTGACTCTTGTAATTCGGCGTCTGTGTTGTCAAGGGCAACGACAAATCGTTCAAATAGGTCAGCAACTTGGACGCGTTCGTTTTGACTGTATTCGGCAAGAATGTGTGACAATACCGTCAGGCGGCGAGATGCAATAGTGGCGTGCCGATCTCGTCCAGCCTGCGTGACGCGAACCTTGACCACTCGACCATCACCATCGTGCACAATTCGCTCGGCCAAACCATCTGGGATGAGTCGCTGGATTGCGCGAGTGGCCGTGCTGGGGTCGATATGCAAAGCCATGGCAAGATCACACATGCGCCATTCGTCTTGTTGCACCAATAAATCAAGAGTGTCAACTTGGCCAGGTTCAAGTGCGTCGGGGCCGTGTCCAAAAATACGATCACGAATCGAACTTGCAGATGCTCCACGTCGAATATCGCGCCATGCTTTGCCGATACGAACGGCAAGTTGGTATTCGTTGTCTGCCGTAAGATCAACAGGTGAGTTCTTCGTTTTCAGCACACCGCTAGGGTATCTAATGTGAGTGACGATCTGCGCAGGGCAAATACCCCCCTTGAGTCACTAGGCGTGATGGCTAGCCAAAACGTGATGCTGACTCCCACCTTGAGACACGTCGAGATGTACACGATGAAGGGATTATTGTCAGCGCTCTGGCACGAACCCGAAACTGAGCTTTTTTCGGCCGGAGTCGTGGCCTGCGGCGGGGCAATGGGCGGGTTACTCGGGCCAGGCGAAGGTCTGTATCACGAGCTTGGCCAAACATTGTCGGCGCGGGGAGTACCTACTTTGCGAGTGAGTTATCGGCGACCCAATGACATGGACGCATGTTGCGTGGACGTTGCTGCGGCCGTGCAGTTATTGGTCGGTAGTGGTGTCGAACGGGTGGTCATCATGGGGCATAGTTTCGGTGGAGCCGTGGCCGTGAGGGTGGCGGTGGCCTTGCCCGACATGGTGGCAGGAGTCGTCACATTTTCGACCCAATCTGCTGGATGCGAAATTGCTGGTGGGCTCGGTGGGCGACCGCTCCTGTTATTTCATGGGGATAAGGATGAAATCTTGCCTGTAGAGGCAAGTGAAGTTGTCAAGGCAATCGCTGGACACGGAGATCTGCATGTAATGAACGGGGACGGACATCTTTTGGCACGAAGCCATCAGGCGATGCTGGATATCTTGCTCCCGTGGCTTGATGAGGTTCTTGGCCTGAGTACCCACTAGTAAGTAGCGCACCCACAAGGTGCTAAAGATAGGAGTACACAGTTCACATATTGGGGGAAATCATGAGTACTAGTCGTTATGTAAAGGTCGCATCAGGAGTTGCCGTGCTCACACTTTTTGTTGCGTCGTGTGGGGGGGGGTCATCATCAACAGACTCAAGTGCCACCGCGGACACCAGTGTTTCGGATAGCACAACTCCAGATGATGCTGGCGGTTCTGTAGACAATGACCCGAACGCAACAATGACCGTCGGACTTGACACCGAACCATCAAGCCTTGATCCAGCAGGTGACTCACTGAGTTTGGCAAATGGTTCTGTTTACGACGGAGTATTTGAAGCGCTGATGGCGGGTGACTACGTAAAAGCACCTACTCCTTGGCTAGCCAAAACAGTTACTGAGTCGGCAGATCGCTTGTCATGGACACTTGTCGTGCAAGATGGTGTCACATTTCATGACGGCACACCGTTTGATGCGGCCGCTGTTAAATTCAATCTTGAGCGTCAGCGAGTGTCGCCCTACAACGGTTCTGGACTCAAGAACATAACTGCCGTAGATGTCGTCGATTCGATGACGATCAAAATTACATTGGCAGTTGCCTGGACTGCATTTCCAACAGTGTTGTCTGGCATCAATGGCGTAATGGTTTCGCCAACATCTGCTGCAGATCCCGAAAAAGTAAAACGCAATCCCGTCGGAACTGGTCCATTTACATTTACTGAATGGGTTCCTAGCGATCACATCTTGCTCACTCGTAATGATGCATATTGGGGCGAAAATAAAGCTCAAATAGCTTCGATCACATACAAATTTGTGACCGATGAAACTGCTCGACTGACCGCTCTCATCGCTGGTGACCTCGACGCAATGACAACAATTATTAGTGCGAGTGTCAAGGAAGCCGATTCCAAGGGTTTCCAAATCAGTATTCCGCCCGTGAGCGGTTATGGACTGATCCATCTGAATAACAAAAAGCCAGGACTCGACGATGCTCGAGTTCGTCGCGCACTTGAAATGAGCATCGACCGTGATGCGCTTGCAGAAGCCTTTGATTATTTCGGATACGACATCGAATCCGGAACGCCTATTTCTATGACATCACGTTGGTATGCGGCTCCAGCAACTGCCAACAAGTTTGATCCAGAAGGCGCCAAGGCCTTGCTTGCAGAATATGGCAAGCCCGTTAAGTTCACGGTTGAACTTTTGCAGGGTTCACAGTCAACGGTCGATGCCTTGGCGGCGATTGTTGAGTACTGGAAACAAGTCGGTGTCGTAGCCACTGTCAAGATGGTCCCTGATCTCACCACATATGTCGTCGACACGATTACTGGAAAATACGATGCTGTGGGGTGGTTGGCAGGCGAATTTAGTGACCCAGATGGAAGCATGTTTGCGATCATGCATACAGGTGGACCAAGCAACTACTCAGTATTTTCTAATCCTGACATGGACGCAACTCTTGACGAAGGAAGAAGTGCTCCAGACGAGGCAACTCGCATGGCTGCCTACGCCAAAGCGCAAGATCTATTCCGTTCTCAAATGCCGTTCATCGTATTGACGCATGGTCAAGTTCGCATCCTGGCAACTCAAGATGTGACTGGGCTCACTCAGGCTGCATTCTTTCCGTCACGTACTGCTGGCAAGAAGGCAAAGTAGTTTCAGCAACTCTTCTTTCGGAGATCTATAAAAATGCGTGGGTTAGGACAAAGATTTCTGCAGATGATGACTGTGCTGTTGCTTGTCGCAGCTGGCACGTTCTTTTTGCTTGACCTCATGCCCGGAAGTCCGGCTATTGCAATTCTTGGCACAAGCGCCACACCTGAGGGCATCGCCAAAGTTGAGGCAGAGTTGGGTCTCGATAAGCCCAGTGTCGAGCGGTTTTGGACGTGGGGCACAAATGCTGTTCGCGGAGACTTGGGTGTGTCGTATCGAGATGGAGAGAACGTGGCGAGCGCTATTCGACAACGGTTCCCCACATCATTTGAAGTTTTAATTCTCACCCAACTTCTGGCGCTCAGCGTTGCCGTTCCGGCTGCACTTTTTGCCGCATCTCGACCCGGAAAACGTCGCGACCGGGCGTTGACAACAACCTCGTTTGCGCTCATTGCGATTCCGCAATTTGTGATGGCTCTCACGCTGCTTATTATTTTTGCCAAACAACTGCAATGGTTTCCGGCAGCAGACTTCGTGCCCTTAGAGAATGGAGTATTCCGCAATTTGCGTTCTCTCGTCTTGCCTGTCCTGTCTTTAAGTTTTCCGTTGAGCGGCATATATTTCCAGGTGTTACGCAATGACTTAGTAATCACGATGACGTCTGATCACATCATGCGCACACGAGCAAGCGGCTTTAGCGAGCGAATTATTCTTTTGAAATACGCACTTCGTTCTTCGTCACTGACATTGCTGGCAGTCGTTGGCCTTAATACAGCTGGACTACTCGGAGGTGT
>SHUT01000026.1 GCA_009691255.1 Ilumatobacteraceae bacterium | reverse complement strand
GAGTGGAGCTGAGGGGAATTGAACCCCTGACCTCTACATTGCGAACGTAGCGCTCTGCCAACTGAGCTACAGCCCCAAAACAATGTTTCTTAGGCTAGTCGTGACAACCCACGGATCACTAGCCCACCATGATGAAATCGTACGATTGCTACTTGAAAGAGCGAATAGGTCGCACTGCAAAAGAAGAAGTTCTAAAGTTGGTTCCAGCAATCCCTGCTGTAAACAGCTGGCCCCATGCTCGAAACTCATTGCTCGCCGATGAACTCCAATACACGCCATCATCAAGTCCAGCAATTTTTGTCAACTTGGCACTTGCGAACAAGAGGTCTAGTTCGTCTTTTGAGGGCAGATACCAGTCGTCTTTTTTTGCACCGTCGTACGCACTTGCAATCACGGCAGCGCTCTTTGGCCCACACACTGATTCTGCCTTGACAAGTGCGCTCGTGTTGGCCTGTCCGGCTCCGAGCGCTGTTTCGTCTGCTCCGGCGACATCTTTGCCCATGTCTTTACACCATGATGCAGTGGGGTCAGATTTATCTCCAGACCATCCCAATGGAGCGACTTCTAGAAAATCAAATGTTTCGAACTCATCTTGTGTATCTGCAAAAAAGATCACGCCGCCTGCCGGACCTGGGTCGCCAACTGCGTACGCCATTGCAGGCACTGTCGTGGTGGACTGCGTACCGTCATCAGGCACTGTCGTGGTGGACTGCGTACCGTCATCAGGCACTGTCGTGGTGGACTGCGTACCGTCATCAGGCACTGTCGTGGTGGACTGCGTACCGTCATCAGGCACTGTCGTGGTGGTTAACGCTGAGTTCTTGATCCGAGTGGTATCTGGCGACGACGACTTTGATCCGCAGCCAACTACTGCGAGCACGCTCGCCATCGCGGCTCCAAGCAATATTTTATTCAGCCCTGATTTGTCCATCGCCAGACAACCAACTTTCTTCTCATGCCAACTACACGATCACAGTAGTACATCGTTTAATAAAGCGTTGGTCAGGGTATTTGCGGGCCAACAGTGGGTCCGGGAACTCTTTTGGTAACTTACGCTACACGGCGGCGGGAGTTCTGATATTTGCGAACAGTCGCAGCCGAACGAATCTGCACCAACATGTAGCAATAACCAACAAGCGACACAACTGCCACCGCAAAGAACCAAATCATCGAGGTTGTCCCTGTCGTAAGAGCCAAGAACAATGACATGCCAGTGGCGCCAATCAGCGCATAAAGCACATTCGTGCGGCGGCGGCGAACGATCGCCCCGGCCGACATATAGGCGATTTCAGGGGAATTAAATGACCTCGTCGAGTCTTGACCGACGCGCATGATTGGACGCAAGTGCGCAGGAGTCGGGGCCAAAGGACGGCTCATGGCCCGCAAAGGTTCTTGACCTCGCATCGGCGTTTGCGTGCGTTGCAACGTGTACAACTGGCGACGAAAATCAGAGACGGACGAAACAGGTCGTGAATCTATGCGTGAACGAAACAGCGGAGGCAAAAGGACAGCCATCCATGCAGCGCCAACAATCAACAGGATTAACATGCTCATAAGACCCTCTTACCCTACAATGAAAAGTCTCCAAAGGCGATTATTTGTCCTCGGTTGAGGCACTTTTCCACAACCTGTGGATAGATCAAACCTAATAGAACTAAGGGTTTTGTCTTGCAACTGAGAGAATTAAGAAATGTTTCCCACACGCTGATATCGGCCCGAACGCCCACCTGTTTTCTCCCATAAAGCCAAATCTCTAACCGTCATCCCCCGGTCGGCGCTCTTGCACATGTCATACACCGTTAACGCGGCCGTGGCACAGGCATGCAGTGCTTCCATCTCTACGCCTGTTCGGTCAACTGCCTCGACGCACGCCTCAATGCCAATGAAGTCATCTCCCATTTCAAAATTTATGGATACCGCGCTAATCATTAACGGATGGCAGAGCGGGATCATGTCACTCGTGCGCTTGGCGGCCTGAATTCCGGCCACTCGTGCCACGGCCAATACATCACCTTTTTTCATTTCGCGATTAGCAACTGCCTGCACAGTTGCAGCAGTCATGGTCACCGTGCAACGCGCAACGGCTCGGCGATGAGTTATCTCTTTGGGGGTCACGTCCACCATGTGGGCATGACCGTTTTGGTCAAGATGATTGAACGTATTGTCCGTCATGGCTCTAGCGTACTTGCCGATATTGGCCTACGCCACGGGAAAATGGGTACCCGCCGAGCACTAAAGGCTTCGAGGCCTTGGGTTAATTCACCAGACGCATTGATTTCTTCTTCCCAGGCTGCTGCCGTTGATTCCAGAACTGAACCATGGACCATAATTTCGGCGATCATTTGCTTGGTCGCCACTTGTGTGAGTTGAGATTGCTCCAATACTTGGACTACTAGTTCGTCAATGCGAGTCCCAAGCGTGGCGAGATCATGCACTTCATCCACGAGACCAATGCGCTCAGCCGCTACGGCATCGATGAGTTCTGCTGTAAACATCAAGCGCTTGGTCTTGGATGGCCCGATTAGTTGCACCACTCGAGTGAGTGCGTTTGTCGGATACACGATGCCTAATTTTGCAGGCGTAATTCCGAACTCTGCTGTTGTGTCGCAGATGCGAATATCACATGCAGTTGCAATACTTACACCCCCTCCAACACAGTTCCCCTGAATATAGGCAATCGTGGGCACCGGGAAATTTACCAACGCTTCTTCTGCCCGCCAATTTGCTTCGCCATAACCGCCACCGATGCCACCAGAAAGTCCCGAGATATCTGCCCCCGCACAAAAGTGTTGACCTGCGCCGCGCACTACCAAAACACGCACGCTGGTCTGGTCGGCAAGGTCAACAAGAACATCCCCGAGTTCTTGCCACATCTTGAATGTGATGGCGTTTCGTTTTTCGGGTCTGTTCAGCAGAAGTGTCGCAACTCCAGTGTTGACCCGTACCTCGATCTCGCTAGACATTGTCAGCCGCCGATTTGGCTCATACTGCGATTGGGGCGAATAAAGTTCACTTGACCAATCTGATGCCCCGCCCACTTTGTTCCGACAGCATGGCGAATCAGGGCAGCGATGTCATCGTCTGTTCCGCCGTTGCGTAAGACAGCACGTACATCAAACTCTGTCGTCGAAAATAAGCATGTTCTAAACTGACCGTCAGCAGTAATGCGCACGCGATCGCAATCTGCACAGAACGGCTTCGTCACTGATGGGATAACGCCGACCACTCCACGACCATCAAGATAACGCCATCTGTCTGCAGGGGCGGCGCCGCGCGCCGACATCTGCTCGAGCGGATACACCGCGTTGATCGCAGTCACGATCTCGTCTTGGCTAACAACTTTTTTCAGGCCCCATTCTTCAGTTGCGTCTAGTGGCATGAACTCGATGAACCGCACTTCTACACCCGTTTCACGACCAAAAGCAGCAAGGTCTACGATTTCGTCATCGTTGATTCCGCGCTCAATAACAGCGTTGAGTTTGACGGGCGAAAATCCGACATCTTGGGCAGCCCTGATGCCTTCAAGAACATTCTCAAGTTCGTCTCGACGGGTCATTTGCGCGAATCGTTCGCGATGCAGCGAATCAAGGCTGACATTGATGCGACTCAAACCCGCCTCTTTAAGTTCGTACGCAATGTGGCGCAATGTTGATGCATTTGTGGTGAGCGCGATGTCTGGTTGCTTTCCGGCAAACTCAGATGATGATGATGTTGGCACCCGCAATTTAGCCAACTTGTTAATCAATACTGTGAGATGTGCCCGAACCGTTGGTTCTCCGCCCGTCAGACGCAAACTGTCAACCTCAAAATGCTCCACACAAATACGGGCAACTCGTTCGATTTCTTCAAAGCTCAGAATCTCGCTGCGGTCCAACCACGCCATGCCTTCGGCTGGCATGCAATACGTACACCTAAAATTGCAACGGTCAGTGACCGAAATGCGCAAGTCGCGCACGGTTCGCCCAAAAGGGTCAATCAGTTCCACAAGGTCAGCCTAGACACTCAACGGAGTTAGACCCAGACGCTAACACTGGGCCAATTAATAATGCCCATGCCTGCTCTCGGGCTTCTACGCCATCGCCGTCTGTTACTTCGAGTAGAGCATTGGCCATCGACGACGACGCCAATTGATGGCTCCCCTGTGCCCCACTGCTACGCACATGCACTCGACCATCATCGCCCCACTGAGCAAAGACCCGATTAAAATGAACTTTGCCGTCGCGCTTGCGCTTGATTGCCTCGTCTACTATGACTCGCACTCTTTGGCGATGTGCCCCTGCTCCGTGCCCGCACATCGTGCGTAACGCGGGTCGTGCCAATAACTCAAAACTCACCATTGATGACACTGGATTACCTGGTAGGCCAAACACGGGAACCAATCGGTCTCCCGCGGTCAGCAGACCAAAGGCAAATGGCTTAGCTGGTTTCATTGCAATCTGCATCCACTTCATGTCTGCAATGCGTGACAACACGATCTTGACCACGTCATAGTCGCCCATACTGACGCCACCGCTTGTGACCAAAGCATCAACTTGAGTTGCAGCATCACGCAGCGTGCGTTCAAGCAGTGCTTCGTCATCTTTAATAATACCCAAGTCAACCGCTGTTGCTCCAGCTTCTTGCACCATGCGCACAAGCATCGTGCGATTACTCTCACGAATCTGTCCCATCTTCAGAACTGATCCGTCATCAACAAGTTCGTCTCCAGTAGACAACACTCCGACTACTGCACGGCGATACACCTGCACTGTTCGCGCGTTAATGCTCGACAACACACCAACTGCCACGGCATTCATCACGGTGCCTGCCCGAAACACCACGTCTCCAGTTGTGACATCAGAACCTGCCGCACGAATAGCAGCACCACTGCGTACAGAGACCGTGATACGCACATGCGATGAACCAACACGCTCTGTGTCTTCGACCATCACAATCGCATCAGCACCATCCGGAATAGGAGCGCCCGTCATAATGCGAATCGCCTCACCTGCACCTAGTTTGATGATGGGCGCCGCGCCAGCCGCGAGTTCGCCAACCACGCGTAACTCACACGGAACCGCCTGAACATCCTGAGCACGCACCGCATAACCATCGACAGCAGTGTTTGCAAACGGCGGGACATTCTCGATGGCGATGACATCGGCCGCCAACACACATCCATACGCATCGGTGTACGAACACTTGATAACAGGCAAGACCGACACCTGTTGCCACACGGCATCGCGAGCGTCGTTGAGCGAAATCATGATGAGGACAGTACCGCCACATAGAGCATGACAACATTGCTAGACCATCAAAAGTGACAGGCTATGACGATGACCAACTACCGCGCGCTCCCCGCCACTGGCCACGGCGCCACTTGGAGCACCTGGGATCATCGAGCCGCAAGCACGGTCAACCTGCGCTGGGAGAACGAGGCCTGGACCGCAGAGACCACGCTTGAGCAGGACAACGCGGTATTGGTGTTGCGCTTGTCCGCTCTTTGGGTTGTACAGCAAGTGTTGCTATTTCGAGACATGGACGAGCCAGACCTCTGGCTTGGCACCGACACTCACGGCCGATGGGGAGAAATCAACGGAGCACATCGCACAGACCTTGATGGTTGCATCGATATTGACATTGCTGGCTCACCATTTACCAACAGCATCATTATTCATCGCACGCCGTTGCATATTGGTCACGCAATTGATTTACATGTCATCACTATCGATGTCGAAACCCTGGGCATCGTTACTCAACCACACCGCTACACCCGCACTGGCCATGACACATGGAACTACGCATCTCTCTTGCAAGACACAAACGTCGATGTAACAGTTGACGAATTTGGATTCGTGATCGACGAACCAAACGCCTATCGACGCATCGTCAGCAACCCCTAATCAGGACAACCGCTCCCGCAACCACACCTCAAGCGCTGGCCCGACATCGCCACGTTGCAGCGCAATATCAATCACGGCTGTCAACCACCCCTGGGGAGTTCCGGTGTCATACCGGGCACTTTTATTCATGATGCCGGTTAATGGAGACAACATCGCTTGTTCACGCAATGCGTCGGTGAGTTGCAGTTCTCCGTTGGCGCTCGGTACAAGTGCGTCAAGATAGTCAAATACATCGGGCGTCAGGACATAGCGACCGATAATGATCAAGTTGCTCGGGGCGTCTTGCTCGCGTGGTTTTTCAACAACGTCAATAATGCCAAATGGTCCTGGTCCAGAATCACCTTCGCGAGGTGTGATCACTCCGTAAGCGCTCACTTGATCGCGTGGTACTCGCATCAGCCCAACTGCACTAACTCCCGTATCGTGCACCGACTCTGACAACTGAGTTATCAGACGTGCATCGCCCATGATCTCGTCAGGCAGCAACACCGCAAATGGCTCATCTGCAACCACACTTCGGGCGCAAGCCACTGCATGTCCAAGACCACGTGGTTCGTCCTGATACACGACGGTCACCTGTACGTCAGTTCCGATGCGCGCCAATCGATCAGCAAGGTCTGCTCGCCCGCTCGCTCGCACTCGTTGCACAACGTTGTCATCTGAGCGCACATAAGCCTCGATGCCTGACTTGGCCTTACTCGACACCAACACAATGTGTTCGGCGCCTCCGGCGATGGCCTCGTCCATTACAAGTTGCAGGGCAGGCACGTCAATAATGGGCAATAACTCCTTGGGCACGGCCTTGGTGACGGGCAAAAACCGAGTCCCCATCCCCGCTGCTGGAATCACCGCAAAACGAGCTTTCACAAAGAGCAACCCTACTCGGATACGATTTAACGCCTGTACCCCCAAGAATCTACGGAGACCCCTGTTGCCTACCTACGTCTATAAATTCATCGACTCTGGCGAGACCATTGAGGTGTATCAAGCCTTCACTGACGATCCCCTCTCCCAAGCCCCTCACCCGAGCGACGGCGCACTGCGCCCCGTCAAGAAGGTTTTTACTCCAGTGGGCATCACATTTAAGGGTGATGGCTTTTACAAGACCGACAGCCCAAAGAGCACTTCGTCTACAACATCCCCAGGCGATACACCTTCTACGGAGTCAACGAAATCTGAAACAACGAAATCTGAAACCAGCACCGCTGCGGCGACTACTGCGCCCAGCACACCAGCGCCGAGTGAGTCAAAGCCCAATCCATCTTCTGATTGACTAACACCGCAATGGGCATTGCTCGCACACATTGCATGCATGGTCCACATACCCAAAATTCGCATTGGCAGAGTTCTTGATGCAGCCATTTCAGCCACAGAGTCCAATCGTCGTTGGCAATTAGTTGCAACTGCGTTGTTGTCAACTCTATGCGCACTCGTTATTTTTGGGGCAACGAGTAATTCTCGTGCCGAACATGCCAGGTGGGGCGCGTTATCACGTGCACTAGTCGCCACTGCAGACATTGCCCCTGGCTCAATGTTAACTCAAGCAAACACAGCCAGCCTGCAAGCGCCCCAACACCTGGTGCCACAAACTGCGCTCAACGCATTGCGTGTTGGCATGACAACATCTCGTCAAATTTTGGCATCATCTATCATCACCGCGCTAGACATTGTGGGTAACGGCGACACCACCTTGCCAAACGGTTGGCGCATTGTGGCGTTTCCGGCTGACGTAATTATCCCCGACCTTGCGATAGGCAACATTGTTGATGTTGTTACTGCTGGTGCAGTGATTGCCGCCGATGCAGTTGTGATGACCCCAGCCACTCAAGAACGTGGAGTCGAGATCGCAGTGCCAGCAGATCTCGCCGCCACTGTTGCCGCCGCTATTAATAACGGCGATACTTCACTCGTGGCATCTGGCTAACACACGGTCTAGCGCCATGTGGTAGCTGTGATCAACAACACGACTACTCCTGCCGTTATTCGGTACAGCACGAACGGTTTAAAACTGCGCGTGCTCACTACTTTCATCAACGCCGCAATCGCCAACCAACCAGATACTGCCGCGGCGATCACTCCCACAATCATCGGAGTAATGAATCCGTTAGGCACGCCGTCGCGCACCAATTTGGCTAGTTTGAAAACTACTGCGCCGCCAATCACTGGCACACTCATCACAAACGAAATCCGCGCCGATGCGGTGCGCGAAAACCCAGCTGATCGCGCCGCTGTCATAGTGATACCCGAACGCGAAGTGCCTGGGTTAAGCGCCAACGCCTGAGCAATACCAACGCGCCAAGCATCTTGAGTTGTGAACATATCTTCGTCGCGTGACCCAGCCAATGTGTCTGCCCAAGCCAACAGTGCTCCAAATACAATCAACGAGACTCCGATCAGCCACGGCTTACCAAGCGTGTCATCGATCCATGTGTCAAGCAATGCACCAGCAAGTGCCGCCGGAATAGTTGCCAATATAAACATCCACGCCATTCGACCATGTGTCGTTGGGTCTTGTTTGCGGCGCACCGCATACTGCACTCCCTCGCCAACATACGACGACAAGTCTCGCCAAAAATAGCCAATCACTGCAATTAGTGTTCCCAGATGCAGCGCCACGTCAAAGGCTTTTTTTATTGTGATGTCAGCAAAATCTTGCCATCCAAAGAGCCACGGAACCAAAACCAAGTGACCACTCGAAGAGATTGGCAAAAACTCTGATAGTCCTTGCACAATTCCCAGCACAATGGCATGCACAAGAGACAACTTGTTACACCCCGCTCATGGTGATGTCGTTGATCACCAAACTCACTCCGACAGCGCTCATGGGTAGCCAATCAATATCGGCACCAACGGCAACAATGTCAAGCAACATGCGTTGCAGCGTTGAGGCAATCGTGAACTCCCGCACTGGTTCTGCAGTAACACCGTTTCGAATCATCAAACCAGATGCACCCGTTGAAAAATCTCCAGATATTGCGTTGACGCCACTATGGATTCCCAGCACGCTCTGAATCAACACGCCATCATCGATATCGGCGATGAGTTCTTGCTGCGATTTTGTACCGAGTCCAACCTGTAGGGCCAAGCATCCGACTCCAGGAGTACCGTTGCTACGAATTGCGTTACCAGTACTTGCCGTTTGGGCACGACGAGCGCTATAGGACGAATGGATAAACATCTGCAATACGCCGTCGCGCATCAACACGTTGCGACGAGCGGCCAAACCTTCTCCGTCAATATCAGTGGCACTGTAGGCACGCGAATCAGTTGGATCGTCAATCAACGTGAATACTGGTGATGCCACTGCTTCGCCGAGTCTGTTGGCAAAAATACTTCGACCTTTTGAGACAGCCTCACCGTTAAGAGTGGAGCCGATAATACTCAAAAAACTTGCAGTCACAAATGGATCAAGCACCACGGTCGTACGCTTTGTCGCTGGCTTGACCGCCCCCAATAAACGAGTCGCTCGATCGACTCCGTCGCGAGCTGCTTTGGTCAAGTCGAATTCATCGGGATACTTGCCGACTGCAAAGCCCCATCCTGTTTGGGTTTCTCCGTTGTCATCGGCAAGCGTACTAACCGATGTGTAGCAGCCGTTCTCGCGCCCACTCACCCGAATGCCCTTAGTGGTAGCGAAGGCTGACTCAACCGATGCATCGCTGTAGTCAGCAGAGTCAATGCGCACTCGCGAATCAATACCCAATGTCAAACGTTCGAGTTCTTTGGTGAGTTCGATCTTGCGTGCCGTCGGATACGCCGCAAGTTTTTCATTCCACAATTCTTGTTCTACGACGGCAACACCATCGGGCTCGGCTAATCCCGCCCACTCATCAACCGAACCAAGTTCGGCGTTCTCGCGAGCCTCGGCCAACACCTCGGCAAATGCCGACTCGTCAAGCGTGCCTGCGTACGAGGTTCCGGTTCGGCCGTTGCTGATGACGCGAACATTGATTCCCTGACTTTGCGCTGACACAAAATGCTCAACATCACCCTCATACACGCGGACTTCTGTTTCGTGAGCCCGCGATACAAAAGCCTCGATCTGCTCTCCTTTTTTCGCTTGCGCCACAATCCGATCAGCGATTGCTTGCAGTTCTCCTGTTGTCGATACAGCGCTCATGCTGCTGTGCCACCAATCGTGAGCGACTTAACTCGCAGGGTTGGCTGGCCGTCACCAACTGGCACACCTTGTCCGTCTTTGCCACATGTTCCGGGACCACCCATTGCAAAGTCATTGCCCAACAGGTCAATGTCTTTGAGCACTTGCGGACCGTTGCCGATGAGGTTTCCTTCGCGCAATGGTTCGGTAATTTCGCCGTTCTCGATGAGATACGCCTCGGTCATGCCAAACACAAAGTCACCAGTTGCCGTCTCAACACTGCCACCACCAAGTTTGGCTACATAAACACCACTCGGAGTATTTTTAATGATGTCTTCAGGGTCCTGCGTTCCGTTCAGTACAAATGTATTTGTCATGCGCACCATCGGTAGATGCGAATATGACTGTCGACGGCCATTGCCAGTCTGTGGTCGACTCTCGTTACGCGCCCGAATGTAGTCCCACATATATTCCGTCAACACTCCATTCTCGATCAACACATTGCGCTTGCTGACATGGCCTTCGTCGTCAATTCCTATCGCTCCCCACTCTGCAGTCATGGTTCCGTCGTCAATCAACGTGACAAGTGGTGACGCCACTAATTCACCGCGCCGATCTTTATACACGCTGGCGCCTTTGGCAACAAGATCTGCTTCGAGCCCGTGTCCGCATGCTTCATGAAACAACACGCCACCAGAACCACACTTAATAACAACCGGTACGGCACCCGATGGCGCAGGGCGCGCGCGCAGTTTGACAATTGCCTGACGTGCTGCTCGTGCGGCAAGTTCTGCGACGTCATTGTCATCAAACATTTCAAAACCCATCGTGTGTCCAAGGGATTCGTAACCGGTTTGCATTCCAGAGTCACCGTTGGCAACGGCATTGATTCTAAAAATTGTGCGCACTTGCTCGTCTGTGGCAAATACTCCATCGCTATTGGCGACCAATATGCGTTTCATGCTGTCGGCGTATCCGACGGACACTTGCACTATTGCTCCGTCGATTGAGCGGGCTGCATCATTGGCCTGCATCAACAACTCAACTTTGCGACTTTTTGCCACGCTGCTTGGCACAACTCGCACACTGTTGACACTTTGTCGAACCATTGGACCAAACGCAACGGTGTACACACCACCACCGCCTTGGGCGGCAGCCGCCGCAGCTGCCCCTGCCGCAGCAAGCAAGCCAGACTCCGATAAATCTGCCGTGTGCGCAAACCCCGTCGTGTCACCAGCAATCACACGAATACCTGCGCCCCGATCTCGACCACTTGTTACTTGCTCAACCTTGCCATCGTCTAGACCAGCAGACGTCGACCGTTTGTCCTCTATATAAATCTCTGAGAAATCTGCCCCCGTGGCGCGGCCCGCGGCCAGCACTCGAGCAAGAATGGATGCGTCAATTTCATGAGAAAGATCGGTCATGGTCATGCCGAATAGCCTACTGAAACCATTGGCGACAGCACCATGCATGCGACCTTCTAAGGTGGGAGGTGAATATGGATTCTTCACCACGAGCCAATAGCTCACTTACGCGCGTTCATATCACCAAATGGTGGAAAGAAGTCGTCCTTATTTTGTCTGTGTACTCGGTTTATACAGCCACTCGCAACACCTTTGGGTCTGCCTATGTCGATGGCTCGGACGTACCCCTGCACGCATTTAACAACGCCATGAAAATCGTTCGACTCGAACGTGTTGTCGGTCTGTTTCATGAAGAGTCTGTTCAGCAATGGTTCTTGCCCTATCGCGCTGTCGTTCAGTTTCTCAATACTTATTACGGAACTGCTCACTTTGGGGTCACCATCGGTGTCTTTGTCATTCTCTATCGTCGACGAAAAGATGTCTTCCCACTTTTTCGTAATGCACTTGTTCTGACGACTGTTCTTGCTCTCATCGGCTTTGCCCTGTTCCCGCTCATGCCCCCGCGCTTACTTGATGCCCCGTGTCCAGCGCAAGGCGTCGGCCACGGTGGAGCATGTATTGATACAGAACTTCGTAACTACAACGAGGCATCAAATTTTGGATTCTCTGACACCCTCAAAGAGTTCGGTGGACCTTGGAACTTTGATTCGGGTGGCGCCGCAAAACTTTCAAACCAATACGCCGCTATGCCTAGCCTGCATATCGGGTGGGCAAGTTGGTGTGCCTTTGGAATCTGGCCGCTGGCGCGTCGTCGCTGGCTGCGTGTCGCTGTCTTGTTGTATCCCGCCCTCACCTTGCTGTGCATTGTTGTAACCGGAAATCACTATTGGATCGATGGTGTCGGAGGTCTCATTGCATTGGGTGTTGGATTTGCATTGGGGGCTCGTCTGCATTTCTGGAACCAGCATCGCCTAAACGCTAAGTTTGCCCAGATCCAACAAAGCCATCCTGCTGGCTAGGTCTCTAAGGGTATCCTTGAACACTCCATGGCTCTCCTAGACAACATCGCCGAACCTGCCGACCTGCGTGGACTATCGCTCCCCGAGATCGAACAACTTGCCGAAGAAATTCGTGACTTTATTGTGCACGCTGTCAGCGAAACAGGCGGTCATCTAGGTAGCAATCTTGGCGCTGTCGAACTTACACTTGCATTGCATCGTGTGTTTGAGAGCCCAACTGATGCCATCTTGTGGGACACAGGGCATCAGACTTATATTCACAAAATCATCACTGGTCGTCGCGGGTCATTTAGCGAACTGCGCCAAGGCGGCGGCCTCTCCGGATACCCCAGCCGCGAAGAAAGCAAGCATGATTTCATCGAGAACAGCCATGCGTCCACTGTCCTTAGCTATGCGCACGGTCTAGCAGTCGCCCGCGACGCAGGAACAAATTCACATCGCCACGTTGTGGCCATCATCGGTGACGGCTCAATGACAGGTGGCATGGCATACGAAGCTCTCAACAACTTGGGCCACAGTGGGCGTCGCGTGATTATCGTGCTCAACGACAACGGTCGCAGTTACGCCCCAACTATTTCCAATCTCACATCAGTTGGCTCGCTTGAAGATGCAGACGAGACCGGCCAAACGCCTCGCCTCACAGACCGCGTCACAAAAAAATTATCGCGCAAACTTACCAACATTCGGCTCAACCCGGTCTATGTGCGTCGGCAACGCAAACTTGAAAACTTTTTGCGCGAACTACCTATGGTCGGCAAACAAGCAGAGCAAGGAATGGATGCCTTCAAGGCAGCAGTGCGCGAATTTTTGCAACCACCATCATTTTTTGAAGCACTCGGAGTTCGTTACGTTGGACCAATCGACGGGCACGACATTGCCGCACTAGAAATTGCATTCATCGCCGCCCAACAACGCTCGCAAGAAGGCCCCATCGTTGTGCATGTCCTTACCCAAAAAGGCCGTGGTTATCCACCCGCCGAAGATGACGACGAAAAAAATCTGCACGATGCACCCATGTTTGACCCTGTCACTGGCCCTGATAAAAGTGTCCCTACTGGATATACCCAAGCGTTCTCCGACTCACTCGTCAAAGAAGCAGAGAACGACTCGCGCATCATGGCTATCACTGCCGCAATGCCCGGACCAACTGGCCTATTGAATTTTCAAGATCGGTTCCCGCAGCGTTTTCTTGATGTTGGTATTGCCGAACAACATGCCGTCACCATGGCAGCCGGAATGGCAATGGGGGGACTTCGCCCGGTCGTTGCTTTGTACTCCACTTTCTTATCGCGTGCCTGGGACCAAGTGGTCTACGACGTTGCAATGCATCGTCTACCAGTTGTTTTTTGCATTGACCGCGCCGGCATCACCGGAGACGACGGCCCGAGCCACCACGGTGTCTACGACATGGCATTGCTCTCTAAGGTTCCGGGGGTGCGTGTGTTAGCACCATCAAGCGTGCAAGAACTCCAGCAAATGCTTCACGACGCAATGACGCTTGCCAATGACGGACCAGTTGTGATTCGTTATCCAAAAGGTGCAGCGCGCCAAGTGGACGAGCATGATGTTGGTTCTGGGCTTCAGGCTCGCACGTTGCGCGACGGTGATGGCTCACTTTGCATTCTTGCTGTCGGAAAAATGGTTGGTGCAGCGCTTCAAGCAGCCGAACAACTTTCCAACAAGAACATCAACGCGACAGTGTGGGACGTTCGTTCATGCGCACCGCTTGACCCCAACATGATTGCGTACGCATCTACACATTCACACGTCATCACCATCGAAGACGGTATCCGTGATGGTGGCATTGGCCTTGCGATGGCAGATGCCATAACTTCACTCCGAACCAACGCCACAGTCTCGGTGCTGGGTATTCCTACACAATTTATTCCGCATGCAAAACCAAGTGTCATCCTTGCTCGACTCGGTCTTGATGCTGATGGCATTGTCAAGGTCGCACAACAACTCTTCAAGAGCACGCAATGAGCAACGACCTCCCCTCTGAACTTATTTTTGCACTCGAACTTGCTGATATTGCTGACGCCATTACTCTCCCTCACTTTGCAAATCGGACTTTCAGCGTCGATCTTAAAGAAAATCTCACCGAAGTAACCAAGGTAGATCGCAACACCGAAACTGCCCTTGTTAATGCAATTAAACATTCTCGCCCACAACACGCTTGGTACGGCGAAGAACACGGCACCGGTGGCGATTCAGAATGGACATGGGTCATCGACCCAATTGATGGCACTAGCAACTTCGTTCGTGGTGTTCCTATCTTTGCGACACTTCTTGCGCTCGTACACGTAGACCTTGGACCAGTCGTTGGCGTAGTGTCGGCTCCCGCGTTACACACTCGCTGGTGGGGCGGAATCAACCTCGGCGCATATCGCAATAATCGACCTATCCGCGTCAGCACAACCGACAACTTGCTCGACGCGCACGGCAGTCTCACGCCCAACGCAGCATGGAACACCGCAGGCAAATCACAAAACATTCATCGCTTACAACAACAACTCAAACGCGAACGCGGCTTTGGCGATTTTTGGCAGCACATGCTCGTCGCCGATGGCAGCATTGACCTTGCCGTTGACGCAATCGGCCTTGAGCCGTACGACATCGCCGCACTCGTCCCTATTGTGTACGCAGCAGGCGGCACTCTAACTGACCGCACCGGAGTCAATAATTGGCGTGCCAATAGTGCTGTTAGTTCAAACAGCACCCTGCATAGTGCCGTCATTTCAATCCTCAACGCGTAGATACGGCTAGCGTGACATCACATGACTGACAACAAGCGCACTGTTATTCGCAACGCAAACCTCGTTGACGGATCTGGGGCACCTGCCCGCGACGCCGATGTTGTCTTTGTCAACGGACGCATTCTTGATGTCGTTCCTGCAGGATCAGCGGGCACTGCACATGCCCATCGCATCATTGATGCTGGTGGATTACTACTCACCCCTGGCTTTGTTGACATTCATACGCACTACGACGCACAGGCCACATGGGATCCGTGGCTGACGCCGAGCAGTTGGCATGGAGTCACCACTGCCGTCATGGGTAATTGTGGCGTCGGATTTGCACCCGCTCACGAAGACCGACACGAATGGCTCATCGAACTGATGGAAGGTGTTGAAGACATTCCGGGTGCAGCAATGACCCAAGGCATTGCCTGGAACTGGACATCGTTTCCTGACTATATGGACGCACTCGATCGCACTTCCCGAGTAATGGATCTCGGTGCACAAATTGGACACGGCGCATTACGCGCATTCATCATGGGCGAACGTGGAGCTGCCAACGAACCTGCCAACGAACTAGATATTGCTGCAATGGCTGACCATGTTGAACAATCAATTCGTGCTGGCGCGCTCGGTTTCAGTACATCTCGCACGCCGATTCATCGCAGCAAGTCTGGCGAGCTTGTACCCGGCACAAATGCCCAAGAGAACGAACTCTTCGCTTTCGGCGACGCTATTCAACGAGCCGGTGGTGGCGTTTTTCAATTTGCTCCCGAACACATTCGGCTCGCATCTGACGAGTGGCCCTGGATGCGTAAGCTTTCCAAGCGCTCCCCTGATGTCACCATCAGCGTAAATCTAAATCAAGCAGACGAAAAACCACATCTATGGAAAGACGTGCTTACGCTTCTTGACACCGCACACAACGACAACTTAAATATCGTCTGCCAAGTTGCTGGCCGCAGCATCGGCATTTTGATGTGTCTCGAAGGATCATTGCATCCACTTCTCTTCCATCCCGCCTACACCGAAGTTGCCCACCTTCCTATCTCAGAACGCCTCAAAGCGTTGCGCGACCCAACTCGCCGCCAACGTGTCATCACAGAAATACCAAATGACTCAGGCTTCTTTGAATCAATGGTGCTGCAACGTCTGCACAAGATGTTTCCCATCACTTCTGCCAACATTGATTACGAACCACCACGCGAAGCCAGCATCGATGCGCTCGCTCTTAAACGGCGCATTCCTGCAATGGAAATAATCCTTGACCAACTAACTTCCAATAACGGCACGGGCATGATCTATATGCCATTTTTCAACTACGCCTACGGCGACCTCTCTATGACACATGATCTAACAATGCATCCCCATACTCGGATGGGACTGTCAGATGCGGGCGCACATTGTGGAGCTATTTGTGATGGCGGCGCGCCTACTTTTATGCTCACTCACTGGGTGCGTGACCGTCAACGTGGTCCGCGTCTTGCGCTCGAACATATCGTTAAGCGTCAAACTCTTGACACAGCCCAACTCTTTGGTCTGCGCGATCGTGGTCTCATTGCTGATGGCATGCGGGCCGATTTCAATCTCATCAACTTCGAGTCTCTGTCCTTTGACATGCCCCGAATGGCCTATGACTTTCCTGCCAACGCACGGCGATTGGTGCAACACGGCAACGGATACGTCGCAACATTTGTCAATGGTGTCCAAACTGTTGACAACGACGAGTTCACCGGCGAGTTACCTGGCAAGTTATTGCGGGGCAAAAACTAAGACGCGGTTTCAAGCAAGACGCGTGCAGGGGATATCAACAAACTACGATTACATCTATGAACACCGCGCAAAAAACGAATCTTGGCCTCGCTGTCATCGTCGTAATTGTCGCAGGTATCGTTTCGCTGGCAGCAGCACTCGGAGACAGAACGTCAGAGGTTGTGCCCATCGCAGTCGCTACGAGCACTAGCACCACCAACCCAACTGGCGACCCTGACAGTGCCCAAGTACCCGTTACCGGAGACATAAGTGGCGCGCGGCCAGCAAATGTTGATGGATCATGGTTCAGCGGCCAACATAAAGGCCAATCCGACTATTCAATGACAGAACTGCGATGCAGTGAATTGCGTCCGTATTTGACGCTCGATTTATGCGCGGTCGCAAGCACATCGCACGGCTCATTCATGTTGGCGGCCAGCGAGGGTTACTGGGAAGCCGCCGAGTCTGATACAGACAACGTCGTGGACATTCCGCTTTATTTTGATGTCTACACATTTTCGGCAGTTGGCGGGCCACCGCGTGCGATTAAAGATCTTGAAGGTGTTACACAATGGAACTATGCATCAGAATCTGGGGCGAACACGGTCCAGTTATATCGAGGCAAGTTAGGCGCTGACGAGATCTTGGTACTTCTTGATACAGGTGGCACGCAAGACGAGAATTTCGAGATACTCCACATCATCGCAATGAGCTCTACTGGCGCACCTCAAGTAGTGGCTACCTACAGCGGTGATGATATTGGCCTCGCAATAGATGGCGAGACGCTCATCGTCTCGTTTTCAAGATACGGTCCGCCCACGGGCGCAGATTGTTGCCCGGACTACGCAACAATTATGCATCTCTCGCCAGGACCAAAAGGCTGGACCGAGACCTTTTCGTCAATGCTGCAAACCGATGCACTCCTAGATGGCATGACTCCATTATCGCTGATTAATAAATATACATTTCCGTCTAAGTCGAGTGGGCCTGAGAGCAACTAATCCCCTAGCGTTGACCTATGCCCGAATTGGTGACACGTGGTCGCGCGCTACAGGTAGACCATCCGCTCATTATGGCGGTCATCAATGCCACGCCAGATTCATTCAGCGATGCCGGAGAATACGCCACACTCGAAGCGCGCATGCAACGCGCCAGTAATGTCATTGCAGCAGGCGCAGATATTTTAGATGTTGGTGGTCAATCCGCAATTACTGGTGTACCCGAAATTAGTGAGTCAGAAGAGATAGATCGCATTGCGCCGGTTATTGAATGGATCGCTGCCAATACTTCGGTTTTGATTTCTGTTGACACTTATCGTCCGCTGGTCGCCAAGGCTGCATTAGAAAGTGGTGCACACATCATCAATGACATCAGTGGTCTGCTTTACGAAGAACTGGCAGGTGTAGTGGCGTCGCATGGCGCGGGGTATGTACTTATGCATAACCGTGGACGACCCAAAGTACGACTAACAGATTCCAACTTGTATGAAAATGTAGTTGAAGACGTGATGACTTTTTTGCAAAACAAACTTGTCGTTCTGGCCAGTCACGGCGTAAGCGCGACCAATGTGATTCTTGATCCTGGTCCCGATTTTTCAAAAACACCGTCGCAGACAGTCGACGTATTGCGATCTCTTGGCCAAATCACAGCACTCGGGCGACCAGTGTTGCTGCCAGTCTCGCGCAAAGATTTCATCGGGGCGATTACGGGCAAGCCGCCGCGGCAGCGATTATCCGGCACATTGGCGGCGATTGCACACTCGCTAACAATTACTCGCTCCGGGATTTATCGTGTCCACGACATCAGTGAAGTGCGGGATTTCTTAAATGTTTGGGATGTCTTGAATAGCCATTCCCAGATCGATGCAGATGCACTGCTTGATCCATCACTATGGCGTTCATGATTACCGATTACGGAAGTTTTTCACGCTGATAATCCGTGCAGCCATGCTTGAACGTTGGCGCCAAGTTTTGCAACATCGTATCCACCTTCTTGCAGCACGATGGTCGGTAGTCCTATGTCGGCAACTGCAGAGCCGCAACGCCTGAAACCTTGGGTCGTGACTGACAAGTCGCAGATTGGATCAGTGATAAATGTGTCAAGCCCTAACGACACGATTATTGTTTGCGCACCATGCTTGATGATTTTTTCAAGCGCTGGCTCCAGAGCCAGCAAATACGCGTCGTCATCGGTTCGAGCAGGTAGGGGAACATTGAAGTTACAGCGGGCACCTTTGCCGGTTCCGGTTTCGTCGGCGTGTCCTAAATAATATGGATACGCCCGATTGGGGTCACCGTGCAACGAAACGTACAGCACATCCTCGCGGTCATAGAAGATTTCTTGTGTTCCGTTGCCGTGGTGGTAATCGACATCAAGAACAGCCACTTTTGTTCCGGTTGTCGTTGCAATGTGATGAGCAGCGATTGCGGCGTTGTTAAAAAAACAATATCCACCGTATAAAGAAGTCGTGGCGTGATGACCTGGTGGCCGACACAAACCGTATGAATATTTGTCGCCTGACAGCACTAGTTGAGTAGCAGTAAGAGCAGTATCAACAGCCCCGCGAGCTGCTTCATAGGTACCACTTGTAAGAGGCGTGGTTGTTTCAAAGCACCACCAACCCAGTTTGCCCGTCACGGAGTCAGGTTCTTGACCTCGTGACATACCTCGCCGCTGTGCAGGACGATAAAACATATCCGGAACAACTTCAGGCGCAACCCCAACATCGCGTTGATAGTCAGACCATGCTGTTGTCAAAAATCGAAGCAAGCCAGGATCATGAACAGCGTTGATAGGCGCGGTTCCCCACTGCGTAGGTGAGACGAAATCAAATGCCTTGTCGGCGCTGAGGACTTCACGAATTTTTTCGGCGCGCGCAATGTTTTCAAACGGTGAATGCGTGGAAGATTTTTCGATCTCCACACTGGGATTATGCAAAAGATGCGCTGGTGTGTAGACGACCTTCATACCAGCCACCCTAGATGCTCCACTCATTCAGTCAAAAGAAGGGCGATCGCGTAGCGATCGTTTGAGTTCAGCCATGCCGCTCGTGCTGGCAAGCACTTCGACTGCGTCCCATAGCTTGAGTGCTTCTTGTCCGCGTGGAATTGTGCTGATGACTGGACCAAAGAAACTGGCTTCTTGAGTGGACCCTGGATGAAACGTCAGAATCGGTGTGCCGACGTCTTTTCCGGTGCGTTCAAGGGCCAGCATTGTTTCTGCTCGAATTAGTTCGTCATGGGAATTGTCGTGGACGGCATCTACCCATTGTGTTGGCAGATGTGAATCAGCAAGCAAGGCGGTCATTGCTGCGTGTGGGTCGGCGACAAAAACATCTCGCTCGGAACGATTATGAAATGACATTCCCAGCGCTGTGTAAACCTTGCCAACAGCTTCGTTGCCTTCAGCTTGGCGTGCTGCAGCAGCAACGCGTAGCCCCATGGTGCCAGCCATATGAACAGCCGGATACCCATCTGGAAAAGTTGAGTAGTCGCGGTCCTCATTAAGGATACTGAGTGCGATGAAACGCCAAGTGACATCGTAAGAGCGCAGTTGTTGAACTTCAGTTACCCAGCGTGATGTGATCCACGCCCACGGACACACCGGATCGAAGAAAAATTCCAAATCAGCCATTGTGGTTACGTCCGTTCCATTAGCCGTTCTTCGAATGTTTCGATGATGTCACCTTGTTTTAGGTCCTGGAAGTCCGAGAGTCCGATTCCGCATTCAAAGCCCTCGCGTACCTCGCGGGCATCGTCTTTGAAGCGACGCAAGGTATTGATTGAGCCCTTCCAGATAATTGTTCCTTCACGCAAGAACCGCACTTTAGATCCACGAGTAATGGTTCCGCTTTGCACCAAGCAACCAGCAATTGAACCAGCCTTTGGCACACGGAATATTTCACGAACTTCTGCTTCGCCGGTGACGACTTCTTCGTATTCTGGTGCGAGTAGTCCGAGCATTGCACGTTCGATGTCTTCAAGTAATTTATAAATAACTTCGTAGCTGCGAATCTCAACATGCTCGGACTCCGCAAGGTCACGCGCTTTTTTATCTGGTCGAACATTGAAACTAATCAGAGTTGCATTTGTTGCAGCGGCAAGCGTGATGTCGTTTTCGGTGACTCCGCCGACTCCGCGATGAACAAAGGCAAGTTTGACTTCGTCGCGCTCAAGTTTGCGCAAGCTTTCGGTAAGCGCTTCAAGAGATCCCTGCACGTCAGCCTTAAGAACAAGGTTAAGTGTGGCGACTTCTCCCGCTTGGATTTGGCTAAAAATATCCTCGAGTTTAACTCCATGATTAACGCGAGCGTCTCCGCGTTGATTGAGAACGCGGTATCGATGTTCGCGCGCCTCGGCAACCATGCGAGCGGTTTTTTCGTCTGGCGAACAACGGAATTCGTCGCCAGCACGGGGCACTGCTGACAATCCCAGCACCTGCACTGGCGTTGATGGTCCGGCCTGCTTGATCTGTTCTCCGCGATCGTTGATGATGGCCCGTACTTTGCCCCATGCAGCTCCGGCCACAATAGGGTCACCAACTTTGAGGGTTCCTTTGTCAACCAAAACAGTGGCAACTGGTCCGCGACCAGTGTCGAGGTTTGCTTCAAGGACAATTCCCTTAGCACGGCCACTTGGATTGGCGGTGAGTTCTTCGATTTCTGCAACAACATTGAGTTGTTCGAGGAGTTCATCGATTCCGAGATTTTGTTGAGCAGACATTTGCACCACGATGGTGTCTCCGCCCCATGCTTCTGGCTGCAGACCATGTTCTGCCAATTGAGTCAGAACGCGCTCAGGGTTGGCGTTTTCTTTATCAATCTTATTGACGGCAACAACAATTGGAACATCCGCTGCTCTGGCATGACTGATAGCTTCAATTGTTTGGGGCATGATGCCATCGTCGGCGGCAACAACCAAGACAACAATGTCAGTGACTTGCGCACCACGAGCACGCATTTTGGTGAACGCAGCGTGACCAGGCGTGTCGATGAATGTGATTAAATGGCCATTGCGCTCGACTTGATATGCGCCGATGTGTTGTGTGATTCCGCCTGCTTCTCCGGCGACGACATTGGCAGAACGAACTCTGTCTAGAAGTGTTGTCTTGCCGTGATCAACGTGACCCATGACTGTAATGACTGCTGGGCGTGTACGTTGCGCGTCTTCGTCTTCGTCGTCGCTGTCATCAAATAACGCCTGCAGTTCCATTTCTTCTTGTTGACCTGGATCAACGAGCAGGATTTCGGCGCCAATTTCGAGCGCAAATAACTCCATCTGCTCATCTGACAACGTCATAGTTGCGGTAACCATCTCACCGTGTTCAAGCAAGAATCGGACAACATCTGCTGCAGCGCGATTTAACTTTGGTGCAAACTCATGTGCCGATACGCCGCGCTCGATTAGAATTGTGCCTTGCGGAACAGGGGCGCTGCTAGCCGTATACGACGTGGCCGAAGGCTGAAGATCTTCAAACTCGGCGCGACGACGTGCACGAGACTTTTTGCGAGGTGCACGACGTTGTCCACTCGGGCGCGGACCACCACCAGGACCGCCTGCCCCAGGACCACGACCAGGTCCGCCAGGTCCGCCAGGTCCGCCAGGTCCGCCAGGTCCGCCAGGTCCGCCAGGTCCGCCAGG
>SHUT01000002.1 GCA_009691255.1 Ilumatobacteraceae bacterium | reverse complement strand
TGAGATCTTGTGGTGACACGCCAGATTGTTCGTAGGCCTGTTTTGCGGCGATACGTGTGAGGGTGTTGACATCTGGCAAGACTTGACATGCTTCTTGGTACGGATCGCTTGTGAGAATAGAGGCGGACACTTTAATCGCACGACGTTGTTGCTCGAGTGAGAGTGTTTTGAGTTTAGTGCCGCTGACCACAACTGCTGCGGCAGCACCGTCACAGTTTGCAGAACACATTGGCCTTGTGTTCGGGTATGAAATCATAATGTCGTTCATGATCTCGTCTTTGCTCATCGCCTTTGAGTAGGCGGCGAGCGGATTCAGCGTGCTGTGTGAGTGATTTTTTTCGGAGATTCTGGCAAACAACTCAAATGTTGCGCCGCCGTATTTGTGTCCGTATTCCATTCCGACTTGAGCGAATGTACCTGGCATGGTGTCTGTTCCGATTCGGCCATCGGTGGGTGCAACCGCACCGAAGCGACCAGAAGGGGACCATTTTTTTCCATCCGTTTTGGGCCTACCGCCGCCACCGAGAAGTCCGACACCAGCAAGTTTCTCAACTCCGACGGCTAGACCCATATCGCATTCACCTGCTTTTACAGCCATGATGGCCGTGCGCAGTGCGGTTGCTCCGGTGGCACAAGCATTTGAGACGTTGTAGACGGGAATTCCGGTTTGACCAACTTGCTTCTGAATCATTTGGCCAATACTTCCTTGACCCATCAAGCAACCAGCAGCCATGATGCCCATGTCTTTCATGGTTACGCCACCATCTTTAAGCGCTGCCAACACCGCCTCAGAGGCGAGATCGACAACATCTTTGTCGGTGTGCTTGCCAAACTTGGTCATATAAATTCCCAAAATGTAAATGTCATCTGCAGCCATTGTGTTCTCCGATTCTGTTGTACTGGTAGTTATTAATAGAAATATCTTTACGCTGGCTCAAAGCCAAAGCCAATAGCTTCGACCCCGTCATCGTCTGAGCCCAACGAAGTCGTGACGAGTTTCACTTTCATGCCGAGGGTTATTTTTTCAGGTGTCGGATCAGCGTTGATGATGTTGCCTCGAACGCTGGTGCCCTCACAGTCAATAATTGCGGCAACAAATGGCACCGGAATTCCGGGAGCAGCAAATGTAACGATCGTGAAAGACCTAACAATTCCACTGGTGCCGATGTCGACTGTTTTAAATTCAGTACCAGAGCAATTGGCGCATGCATTTCGTCTATCAAAAAAGCGAGCCTTGCAAGACACGCACTCATTGGCAACTAGATGGGGTCGATCTCCAAGAACAAGGTAATTCACATGTGGGACTTGAGTTGGCATGACGGTTCCTTTGCTGGCGACTGCGTCCATCTTATTGTTGTTTGAGATACCAAACGAACCCGCAGGACAAGACACCGGACTGGTGGTGGCATACAATTCAACCAATGAGGCAGAACTAGCGATGGCTACTTGGAAGAACTGGGCAGGCAACCAGATTGCGCATCCTCTGTCTATTGAGAAGCCCCGCGATGAGCGGGCGGTTGCCCAGATAGTGCGAACGGCGAGCGATCAGGGCGAAAAAGTCAAGGTGGTGGGTTCTGGACACAGTTTTACATCCATTGCGCTGACTAATGGCAGACTGATATCGATTGATGCCCTATCTGGGATAGCAAGCGTTGACAGCGCGACTAAGCGCGTGACTGTTCATGCCGGTACAACATTGGCTGATCTCAATGTCTTGCTGGATGGGCTCGGCTTGGCGTTGCCAAACTTGGGTGACATCACATACCAAACCGTGGCGGGCGCCATTTCAACAGGCACCCATGGCACCGGACAGCATCTGACGGGTTTGGCAGGACAAGTCGTTGGTATGCGTTTTATCAACGCGATGGGGGAGGTTGTTGAGGCCAATGAATCAACGAACCCTGAAATCTTGCGATTAGGCCGCGTAGGGCTCGGGGCGCTTGGCGTTTTAACACAACTAACGCTGCAAGCAGTGCTGGCTTTTCATCTGCGCGCAGTAGAGACGCCGATGAGGGTCGATAAATTGCTTGAAGAGATAGAAATGCACGTCAACACCAATGATCACTTCGAGTTTTTCTGGGTGCCGCACACCGGTTGGGCTCTGACAAAACGAAACAACCGCACTGATGACGCTGTCTCGCCACAACCAGCCGCTAGGAGATGGATCGACAAAGTCTTGATCGAGAACTACGGATTCGGGGCTGTGTGTGCTGTTGGACGCATGAGGCCGCAGTGGATACCGCGACTTGCCAAAGCTTTGCCGTCTTCAGGTGGACGCGAGTATGTAGACACGAGCTACAAAGTTTTTGCCAGCACCCGACTCGTCAAGTTCTATGAGATGGAATATTCAATACCAAGAGCGCACATCGTTGATGCACTTAATGAAGTGCGAACGATGGTGGACCGCCGAGGGCATCTGTTGAACTTCCCGGTCGAAGTGCGTTTTACAAAAGCAGATGACATGGCGCTATCAACGTCGTATGGTCGTGACTCGGCCTACATCGCAGTGCACATCTATAAAGGTATGGACTATGTGCCGTATTTCAAAGATGTTGAGGCAATCATGAAGACTCACCAAGGCAGACCGCATTGGGGTAAATTGCATTTTCGCACTGCTCAAGATCTCGCGCCTGCGTATCCGCTGTTTGATCAATTTGTAAAGTTACGAAATCAGATGGATCCAACTCGAACTTTTGCAAACGAGTATACGGATCGAGTTCTAGACGGTAGTCATGTCTGAGTCGGGCCAACGTTAGCCCTGGATTGATGTGAACCAAGTCAGGTCACAGTTGACGCGACGCATGAGGCACGAGCGGATCTCTTTTTTCATAACTTCTTGATCCCAGAATAATATTGCATCGCCATGAACAGTATTGAGTTCTCCAGACGACAATGAGTACTCAGTGTCTGGAGCATAATTTTTCAGTTCGTAGCGCAACTCTGTGGCCATTTGAGGAATCATGGTGTCGTGACTGCTCGGACACTTTCCGTGTACTGATACAGCAACATGCGAGAAGTGATCGCTGGATGATAAATGCTTACCGTCCCAACAATCTGGATACTCAAGAATTAATCGTGTGGTCGATGGTGACGGACATGACGGCATTGTTACTTGCGGAGTATCGGTACGGGCGCATGTCCAGCCACTACGCACAGAGATCAATTCAAGACCGTTGGGTGGGGCGACAACTTGACTTGGTTCAGCCTCTGTAGGAGTGCGCAAATAAACAGCCATTTCAGTGGGGGTGACATCTAGGAGATTTGCTTGCAGGGTTGGAGCCCAATAAGCAGAGAGATCTCCCATGGACTTGCAAAGGTTCGGCATATTTTTAAGGGATTTCCACTTAGTCGCAGCCGCAACACTGGTGGCACCAAAATAGTCATGCTGATGAGACGCGCCTGGTTGATCTGGATACATGATGGGATCATCCTCATTGCGATGACTAAACGGACACACCACTCCAAAGCTGCCGCGCCTGCCGCTGTCAGGGTCTATAACTGATTCAGACACACCCAAAGATAAATGCTGATGCTTGACTGTAGGTTGCCCAGCCAAAGAGAGGTTTGCTTGGTCTTGACTACCACACCCTGCAAGCGCACCAATCAACAAGCAGTACGCCAGAGTTATGCGGGTCACGGTTTAGCAGGAAGCATGACCGATGCGATGTCGATTGGAGTTGGGGCGCCAACCATCGGAACAGCTTTTGCCTTAGCAGCATCTGGCATGTTGGTCTGGAGTTCTGGGTCTGGAATCTTTTTGAGGTCTCCCGACTCTGGCTTGACGCGATTGATTAACTCTGCCAATGGCAATGGATCTTTGTCGAATGCTGCCGTCGCAGTACCCGTGCATGGTTGAGCATTTTCGATGTCGGCAGGCTTGCTAGTAGCAAAGATGTTTTTAGCGAAACAGTTGTTTGCCTTGGCGTCAAGGGCAGTCAATGCCAGATCTGCTACACGACTGTCGCTGACATCATTTTCTTGTACAGAGTTGCCTTCAACCCAAAAGATACTCTTGTCATAGTTTGGAACAATTCCGATACCTCCGATGTCATGGTCCCATACGCGGTTGCGCAAGATTTGATTCCTGTTGCCGCCTGCCACCAGAATTCCGTTACCCATGGCTAGTTTGGCGGCTCCAATGGCTGGACTTAAGGCGTTGTTGTTGGAATACACAAGGTTGCCAACGATGATGTTGTCTTCTTGAGGGCTCAGTTTTTCGCTATCAAGGGAGTTGGGCACAATGCCTGCCCGATTAAGGCGGAACGTTGAGTTTGCAATTACCAGATTTCCAGACGCGTTGGTGCCGGAGTATCCCAGGCCGTTGTTCTCAGCAATGACGTCATTGATTACGGCGTTGCATGGTTTGCACTGCCCAATGTAAAAACCTGCATCTGGGCTGCCACCCCCATAACTATGTTCGAACAGACCATTAACCGAGTCGAAGGCGTAAATGCCGTAGTCGCCGTTGCGCACCGCAGTGAGATATGAACCTCGATAACCGTCGACACCTGTCCAGAAGAAACCATTTGCTCGGTAGTTGCGAGCCGTCATGTTTTCGACAACAACTCCTTTGGCCCCGACGATGCGAATCCCATTGTCGAGCGTGTAGTTGCCTTCAAGGATTACTTCGTTGCGGTCAAGGCCGCGGATAACTATATTGTCTGTTTCGACGGTGACTGCCTCTGCGTAGATGCCTTTGTCGATCAAAATCAGGTCACCAGCAACAGCAACGTCAACCGCGGCTTGAATTGTTTTGAAATCTTGGGGAACTTTTTTGATTGTCGGATCGGACTGCGATGAACTTCCGCCACAGGAAGCCAATACGGCGCCTAGAACTGCAAACGTAGTGAGAGCGAATGTTTTTTTCATGGATTCCTTTGTGTGTTGTTGTCTTTGGCGTACTTAGCGGGTGACCTTAATGGCGCCTGCCATTCCTTTGCCGCTTGCTGTTCCGTGTATCGAGCAATAGTAGACGAAAGTGCCTGGCTTGTTAAACGCGTATGTGTAGGTGCCCGTGAGTGGCTCAAAAGCATCCTGGTCAACTCCAAAATTGGCTGGACCCTTCTTTATCTTGATGTCATGTTGATTACGTCCTGTATTTGTCCACTTCACGGCTTGGCCCACAACAAGGGTGATATCACGAGGTTCGTATTCATTGTCAACAGATGCAACCCCGACGGCCCCAAGTCGTGAACCCCTATTAGAGTTTGCTGACGGGGAGCCACAGCCACTGAGCAGTAGTGCAAAAATGGTTGCTACGCCCTGAATGGCGTGACGGTTACTCACTCGATGAAACTTAGTGATACTAAATGTGCTGATACAAACATTAAAGGCAAATGTCGCTAGGTCTCACCGGCACGCGCGTAATGGCTCGTCCTGTTGCAGCGCGAATCGCGGCAGCGATTGCCGGGGTAACAGAGATGCACGGAGGTTCTCCAACACCTTTTGCACCGAGCGGCGCTTGCGGGTCTGGCTCTTCAATAAGCACTGCCACAACTTCAGGAGCGTCAAGCGCGGTTGGTAGTAGATAATCAGTGAAACTTGGATTCTTGACAATGCCATTTACCATTAAGACTTCTTCCATCACTGCTAGTCCGAGTCCTTGAGCAATGCCACCTTCTATTTGTCCCAGAACTGAGAGCGGGTTTAAGGCGCGACCAACGTCTTGGGCAGTAGCAATCTGCACGACCTTGACGAGACCGAGTTCAGTGTCGACATCGACAACGGCTCTATGTGCCACAAATGCAAACGCAACGTGGCAGTTGCCCTGACCATTTTCATCAAGATCTTCGGTGGGACGATGATGATGTTCAAAAGTTTCTTCAAAGACCATGCCCGCGGAAGCGTTCGCGACCGCAATGCGAAGGGTCCCGAACGTGTCGATGATGTCTGTGTCGTCGATCTCAAGTCGCAATGGGTCGATATTGTGTTCTTTAGCGACATGTTCGAACAAACGCTCGCGCACAAGTCGGCAAGCTCCGTCAACTGCACCTCCGCTCATCCACGTTTGTCGCGAAGCAGACGTTGATCCAGCAGAACCAATGGTGGTATCCATTGGTTCAACGATGACTGTGTCGACGCCAAGAACTGAGCGCGCAATTTGTGGAGCAAGAGTGACAAAACCCTGTCCGACTTCAGAAGTCGCAAACTTGAGCGTTACAACACCATCTTGTAGACGACAACGAGCTGTTGCAAAATCGTCAAATGTTTCGCTGTACATCAAGTTCTTTATTGAGACGCCCCAACCGACGCCACGTACTATGTGGCGGCGATCTGCTGTGCGGCCAGAACCACCTGGCAATGACAGTTCATGAGGTGATGGAGTCATGTCGGGTGGAAGTGGAATCGCGTCTGTCTCGCGAATGCATCGTTCGACAGGCGCCACGCTCTCTACTGGTTGGCCGGTGATGAGGCGGTCTCCGGTGCGTATCGCGTTACGAAGTCGGATTTCTACGGGCGAAAGGCCGCAGGCAAGAGCCAATTTGTCCATCTGGCTCTCATGAGCAAAACACGCCTGCACAACCCCGAAGCCACGCATTGCGCCACAGGGAGGGTTATTTGTGCGTGCGGCAAAACCATCAACGATGGCATTGGCGCAGCGATAAGGGCCCTGTATGTGAGTGACGCCGTTGATTAGCACCGCCGCGGAAGTAGATGCGTAGGCACCGCCGTCAAAGACCATTCGCGCCTCAATTTTGATGATCATCCCGTCGGCGCTTGCATGGTGGCGAACCCAAATCTTTGCAGGGTGCCGATGAACATGGCCAAAGAAACTTTCTTCGCGGCTGTACTGCATCTTGATTGGTCGACCCGTACGCAACGCGAGCAAACTCGCATGGACTTGGAGACTGATGTCTTCACGGGCACCAAATGCACCACCGACACCGCCAAGCGTTAGGCGAATTTTGTCTTCTGGTAGTCCGAGGCACAATGCGATTTGTTTTCGATCTTCGTGTAGCCACTGCGTGGCAACAATCATTTCCAAACCAGCGCCATCGCGATCTGGAATTGCCAGTGCTGCCTCAAGACCAAGGAATGCCTGATCCTGCATCCCGATTTCGTATTCGCCTTCAACAACAATAGGACCAGTTGCATTTTGATCGCCACACACAATGCGTTGGTAGCGCAATAGGTTGCCGTTGGGGTGAATAGCAGGCACCGCGCCAGAGATCGAGTCTTCTGGGTTGATATGGGGTTCATAGACCTCGTATTCAACTCTGATGGCGGCCAAGGCGCGGCGACATGTTTCGGGGTGATCGGCAGCAACTGCGGCAACTGGCTCACCCATGTATCGAACAACCTCTGAAGCAAACACGGGTTGGTCTGAATCGATCAGACCATAGGTCAATTGACCAGGAACATCTTCTGCAATAACAACCGTTTCTACCCCTGCAATTTTGATTGCTTCAGAGATGTCGATAGAAACAATCCGCGCATAAGGGTGAGGGGAACGAAGTGTTGCGCCCCAAAGCATGTTGTCTGCCCACACATCTGATGAAAACGCAAACGAACCCTGCACTTTGGGGCCGCCATCTGGTCTTAGCGCTGATGTGCCAAGCGTGTCGCGGCGGGTGCGCACTGCGGAGAGATTCATTGATGGTCTCTTTGTTCGATGACACGT
Source organism: Ilumatobacteraceae bacterium (assembly GCA_009691255.1). Lineage (GTDB taxonomy): Bacteria > Actinomycetota > Acidimicrobiia > Acidimicrobiales > Ilumatobacteraceae > UBA2093. The sequence goes on along the minus strand of SHUT01000002.1, from coordinate 70,584 downwards.
GTGACTGCTGCAAAGATGCGACCGTATCCTGTACAACGACAAATGTTTCCCGAGAGCGCTTCTTTTACTTTCATCTCTGAAGGTCGGGGAGTGTGCTCCAACAGGTGATGCACGGCAACGATTAAGCCCGGTGTGCAAAAACCGCACTGCACGGCACCTTCGTCAATAAATGCCTGTTGTACGTCAGTGAGTGCACCGTCTGAGTAGCCCTCAATTGTTGTTATGTCTGTGTCAACTGCGCTCGCTGCTAACACCAAACAACTACAGACAGCCGCACCATCGATTATTACTGTGCAACTTCCGCACTCGCCCTGTTCGCAAGCACCTTTGGAGCCAGGCAGCCCAAGTCGCTCGCGCAGTACATAAAGCAGACTTTCGCCCAGCCATGCATCGGTGACTTCGCGCTGTTTGCCGTTGACGCGTAACGAATAGAACTGAGTCTCGCTCATTGTGCGCTACCCCTTTGGAGAAGTCTTTTGGCCAACACTCCAACGGCGTGGCGACGATATAGCGCCGTTGATCGATGGTCGTCGATTGGGCGTGATTCTTGGCTCACTCGTTGGCCAAACTCTGTTGCGATTGAGTCGTCGAGTGCTTGGTGAGATGTAAAATCATAAACGCCTTGAAGCCACTGTTCTGCTTGAATACAACGAATAATCGTTGGACCAACAGAACCAAGCGCAATCCGTGATGAGTTGTTGACGTGGTCTAGTACAAGTGAAGCCGAGGCAACAGAGATCACCATGGCGTTTCTCGTGCCAACCTTGGCGTAGCCCTGCCAACCAGCGACTGTTTTAATTGTTACCGACACGATGAGTTCGTCTTGGGCGAGATCATTGCGTTTTGGACCCCGCATAAAGTCAGCAACTGGTATTGAGCGTGTTGCGTGGGTAGATGCCACGTTGATGACTGCGTTGAGAGCAAAGAGAACGGGTAATGCATCTCCGGCTGGCGAACAAGTACCAAGGTTGCCGCCGAGTGTTCCGGCGGCACGTATTTGTGGTGAGCCCACAGTGCGCGCCGCCTCAGCGAGGGCAGGGAAGAGTTGTGCAAGTTCACCGTGTTCCATGTCTGCATAGGGAACTGCAGCACCGATTGTCACGACGCCTGCGACCGTGTCATGGCTCCATTTTTTAAGTTCATCTACATGGCGAAGCGCAATCACATCATGAACGCCGTGCTTATTAAAATTCACCTCGACCATGAAGTCGGTGCCACCTGCAAGTATTTGGGCATGAGGGACTACCTGCAACATGTGCAGAGCTTCATTGAGAGTTTGTGGCAAGTGGATTGACATTGGTCTCCTAGAGCCGACTAAATAATCGTTGCGCCGCCTCAGCGGCCTTAGAGCGAATTTCCACGATGTCACAAGTGACGAGTGCTGAATCTGCGACGACGTTTCTGCCACTTATGCTCACATCTGTGGCATGGTTTTGAGTAGTAAATGCCGCATGCCATGGCGAATCCATATGGTCGTAGCTCCACACCACAGTGTCTTGAGTAACTTGAGGAAAAATTGTTTGGGCATTTTGTAGCCACTGCCACACAACATCTGGAGTTTGGGTGACATCTGATTCTCGTAATCGTGCATAGGCGATGCGTGATTCTTCTTGCATGTCGGCGCCGATTCCGTCTGTTCCCAATACAACGAGATTGCTTCTGGTGGCAGGGTAGGCGTAGCCAACTGCATTGTTCATATTTGATCGAGCGTTGTGCACAATTGTTCCAGGTAACTCTTGGTTGAGATAAACGCAATGCGCCAGTAGCCAGTTATCAGATGCAAGGGTCTTTAATCTGTTAGCGGCCTGGGCATCGACGCCGCCCTCTGCGACATGAATATGTACGCCCGTGTTGTGTCGATTCGCCAAATCGGCCGCCGCCGCAATTGTCTCATCGCTACAAGTAAAAGCGGCGTGTACTCCGACCATGCCAGTTGCACCAGTTGATAGGTAACGGTCACATTCTTGCAAGCCACGACGAGCCCCGTCGGTCATGGCACGTGGTTGTTCGCCAGTGGTAATCAGTGTTTGGTCGTCGCTCCATCTGTCCGTTACTCCGTAGCACAGATTGGTTCTAACTCCAACGAGGGCACATCCTGCTGCGATTGCATCGAGGCTTCCTTCAATCGCTGTTGGCGATTCGTGGTGGTCAATGATGGCAGTTGTGCCTGACAAAACGGCTTCTGCTGCACCCAATGCAGCAGACCAATAGATAATGTCGAGGTCGAGAGCCACATCAAGTCTCCACCAAATTGATTTTAATATCGAGAGAAAGTCTGTTGCGGTATCGCCGGCAGGCATTCCGCGGGCGAGCGAAGAATACAGATGGTGATGGGCGCATACAAGGCCATGAGTTTGAAATGTCATGTCAGTCAATTACTGCTCCGCGTTGCGCGGTGATTGACGTATACATATCTGGTCGTCGATAACGGTCGAAATCAAAAAGAGTATTCTTGTAGTTGTTGCACCAATCTAAATCGCATCTGTGCGTCAGAAGTTCGTCATCAGTCGTTTGTGCTTGCGCCATTATTTCTCCAGATGGGGCAATGATGGCGCTATCACCAAGGCTTGCAACACCCTCTTCGAGTCCACCCTTGGCGACACCAACTACCCAGGTGCCATTTTGATATGCGCCTGACTGCATTACGAGCGAGTTATGAAAACTTTGCAGTTTGTCCTGCGTCGGATCGGGGGCGTAGTGAAGTGGCGTGTTGTAGCCACACAGAATCATCTCGACACCTTTTAGTCCCATGACCCTGTAGGTCTCTGGCCACCTGCGATCATTGCAAATCATCATGCCGATACGGCCCCCAAATGCCTTCCAGACTCCGAATCCATCTTGGGATGGTTCAAAGTAGTAACGCTCAGCATGCTGGAAAGGACGATCTGGTTCGTGATGTTCATGCCCTGGCACATGAACCTTCCTATATTTGGCCAGAAAACTGCCGTCCTTGCCCACGAGCACCTGTGTGTTGTACCTGTGTCCGTCTTGGGTGAGCTCGGCGTATCCAAGGCAAAAGGCGATTCCCAATTTACGCGCCGTATCGAATAAAGGCTGAGTGATAGGTGACGGCATCTGGGTTTCATAGAAGTGATCAGCTTTGGTGATGTCTGGTTCGAACCATCGAGGGAAAAATGTAGTTAGCGCAAGTTCAGGAAACACGACAACATCGCAAGATCTATGGTCTGCCTCTGTCATTAGGGCAAGCAAGCGCTGCACTACATCTTGACGTGTGTCGCTTCTTTGAATAGGCCCTAGCTGTGCTGCTCCTACTGTGACAAGTCGACTCATTACGCCTCCGCTGACGAGGCGAACTCGTGGCTGGTCAGAGCAATCATCGCTTGCAGCAATACGTTGGCGCCAGCAACAAGGTCAGATGTGTTGGTGAATTCTGCAGCGTTATGGCTAATACCATTGACGCTTGGAACAAAAATCATGCCGGAGGGACAAACTCGGGCCAGCATTTGGGCGTCGTGTCCAGCACCTGAGGGCATGCGCTTGACAGAGTGGCCATTCTTTTTGGAAATTGTATCGACGAGTGCGATCACTCGTTCGTCGAATACAACTGGCTTGAAACGCACCAGTTGCCGAGCAGAAATAGTGACAGATTCTTGAGCCTCAAGAACTTGCATAAAATCAGCAATCTCTCGTTCTGCTTGTTGAAGTAGATGCTCGTCCGTGTTTCGGACATCAAGCGTGAGCGTCGCTCGTGCGGCGACCACATTTACGAGATTCGGGAATAGATCAAGTTTTCCCACTGTGCACACTTGATGATCGCCGAAGCGCAATGCAAGTTCGCGCAAAAAGACTGTTATGCGAGCCGCGATATATGCGGCATCATGGCGAAGTGACATCGGAGTTGTGCCAGCGTGATTACTTTGACCTTCGATGACAATTTCTTGCCAACTGATGCCCTGCACGCCTGTGACTGCACCAATGACAAAACCTTGAGCCTCAAGTAATGGTCCCTGTTCTATATGTAACTCAATGAAGGCGTGTGGCACAACACCCGGACACGGCATGGAGCCGTTGTATCCGATTGCCTCAAGTTCGTCGCCGAGTCTTGGGCCATCGATTGCAAGGACATCAAGAGCATCTTCAGTTTGCATTCCACCGACGTAGACCAAAGATCCAAGCATGTCGGGTGCAAACCGAGCACCTTCTTCGTTGGTAAAAAAAGTGACCGCCAAGGGTCTTTGTAGTTCGAGTTTAAGAGTTTGACATGTCTCGATTACTTCGAGCCCTGCAAGCACGCCATAGTTTCCGTCAAAGCGACCGCCAGTGCGGACCGTGTCAATATGCGACCCAGTCATTACGGGCGCACCTGATCCTGTGTTCCATGTACCGGTGACATTGCCAATCGTGTCGATTGTGATGGCGAGACCCAGTTCTTTCATCCAGTTCAGAACAAGATCACGGCCTAATTTGTCTTCCGCTGTGAGAGCTAAGCGACAATTGCCGCCACCATCAATGGGGCAGACCTGGGCCAGTTCGTTAAGCCGCGACATTAAGCGTGCAGCACTGATGCTTGGCGCCTCCGTCGAGGACATCGCGATTGATCCCATGGCGTAAGTGTACGAAATGTTCAACTCAAAGGCAGACATATTAGGCATTTGAGCCATATTGAACACTTATTATCCCGTCGCTGTAAAGACGTGGCTCTAGTCTCAAGGCGTGACGAGTGCTGGGCTAACCGTGTTGTGAGTGTTGTCGAGTTATTTGGCATAGTCGCCGTTGTGGCGATAGCGGCAGGAGTTCAGTCGATTTCTGGGTTTGGCTTTGCGCTCCTTTCGATGCCGTTGATGACATTGATTGTTGACCCCCATATTGCCGTAGTGGTGTCCACCGTAGTGGGATTGATATCGGCGTCTTATCAGGCAGTTCGTGATCGAACCAAGGCCGATGCCGCGCTTGCCAAGAGACTGATGTTGGCCTCTGCTTGCGGGATGCCATTTGGTCTGTTTGCTTTTGTGAACTTTGGTCAAGACACTTTGCGAATTATGTTGGGACTAGTCATCGTCACTGCCACGTTGTTATTAGCAAAGGGGTTTACCTTGAGCGATGACGCCAAGCACCACGAGTGGATATTTGGTGTTATCTCAGGTGTTCTTGCTACATCGTTATCTACGAATGGTCCACCCTTGGTGATTTTGATGCAAGCACGTCGCATTGAACCTGATCGGTTCCGAGCGACGATTAATCGCGTCTTTGCTGTTGTCGGGATTGGTTCATTTGCTTTGTTCAGCATTGCCGGAAAAGTAACAGCAGATGCTTTGTTTGCTTGTCTCATCGCTCTCCCAACTCTTGTTGTCGCCCTAAAGCTTGGGCTTATGTTGCGCCCGCACGTGCACGACCAACGATTTCGCGTTTTGGTGCTAGTGCTGTTGGGTCTGAGCGGGGTCAGCGCAATAGTGGGAGCAATTTTTTAATTCTGCTGCGAATAGATGTCAGCCAGCACCACCGAACCAGGCCATCCAGTCGTCTTTTGTTTTAGGTTTAAAGACGTAGTTGGTTGCCTTGACCTCCGCAAGCAACATGTCAGATGGTGTTGAGTAAGCGTGTCCCGGAAACACAATTGTCGTGTCAGGTAATTGGGCCAACGTATTTAGGCTCTCATACATAAGCGACGGATCGCTGCCTGGCAAATCGGTGCGACCACATCCTTCTAGAAATAGCGTGTCACCAGAGACAAGACATCCGTGCGCTAAGAAGCACTGGCTTCCTGGTGTATGTCCTGGTGTGTGCACCATTGTTACTTCGATACTGCCGATCATGATGGTGTCTCCTGCCCGATGCGTACAAAGGTCAGACTCTGAGATGCCAGTGGTTCTCAGCACCCAGGGGGCTTCATTGGAATTGACATGGATTGGCACATGATGGTGCTCCAGAAGCGCAGCGACTCCCTCGATTGTGTGACCCATCATTGAGCCGCCAACATGGTCGGGGTGATAGTGGGATGCCAACACACCCTTAATTGTCATGTCGTCTTCTTGGGCTATGCGCACTAAGTCGTCAACGGCATAGGCCGGATCGACAAGAAGACACTCGTGGGTGGACTTGTCTCCGATCAGGTATGCGTAGTTCACCATTTGACTGGCCAGTGAATCGCCCACGGCGAAGTCGCGTCCACTAAGCAATTGGCGGAAGTAGAAGGGGTCGGTGTCGGTTTGATTAGTCACACAGAGCAGAATAGGACAATGCCAGACAAACATGTTCTTCGGACGGGTGATCGTGTGTTGGTAGGCGAGACCCTCATCGTCGTCGACCAGCAGTTCGCTGACTCCCTAGAAGCAGGCGACACCGTAGTAGGGCTTGCCAGTCGAGCCGTCTTGCGGTGTATCCCATTATCAGTAGCCACCCTCGTACATGAAGCAGTGACACAAGCAAAGCATGCGTTTTCAGAGTTGGGCAGCGTCAAAGATGACGTCATCACTGATTTTTTTAGGTTGGCAGCGTTACTTTTAGAAGACGACTTGGTATTCAAGCCAATTGGTCTTGCCAATGAATTAGATGTCAAGGACGCCCAGTCGCGTAAGCGTTCAACGTCGCGTTTAGTTCTGACTGACTCAATGCGCAGCGACATGATTGAAGCATTTAAACTATGGCGAGATTTGGCACTTCATCAACAAGAGTTGCTCGCACGCGTAGAGCATGATGGGTGGTCTGTCGAACAGTGGCGGTCTCCGTTAGGCGTTGTTGGATTTGTTTTTGAAGGACGTCCAAATGTTTTTGCCGATGCAACAGGCGTACTGCGCTCTGGCAATACCGTTGTCTTTAGGATCGGAAGCGATGCACTGCGTACCGCACGGGCGTTGATGACCCATGTCATCGAGCCAGCGCTCGCTCAGTCTGGATTGCCCGCTGGTTGCGTTGTGTTGGTGGAGTCACGCCAACATGCTGCTGGTTGGGCTCTGTTTAATGACCCGCGACTGGCCCTAGCCGTTGCCCGCGGATCAGGAGAGGCGGTGGCTGAGCTTGGCTCAATTGCTCAGCAGGCAGGGACAGCGGTAAGTCTTCATGGCACAGGTGGAGCGTGGATGATTGTGGGCGAAAAGGCCGATGTGGATCGTCTCGGGCAAGTCGTTGAACATTCTTTAGATCGTAAAGTTTGCAACACGCTCAACACCGTGTGCGTGGTATCTGGCGCAATGTCTACTCAGATTCCGGTGATTATCCAAGCAGCACAGCGAGCGGCGTCGCAACGACAAGGGACAATCCGCGTGCACGCCACAAAAGAGGCGCTAGCCACTGTCTCTCTTTATTGCCACGACGCTGAACTGATCTCTGAATCAGATCTCGCTAAAGAGTTCGAATGGGAAGACGTTCCCGAGTTTGCAATCGTCACCGTTGACACAGTAGATAATGCAGTTCGCTTATGTAACCAGTACAGTCCGAATTTTGTAGTCTCGGTTATTACTTCCGACGCTGGCGAAAAAGAACAAGTCTGGAAAACGGTTAATGCGCCCTTTGTCGGCGATGGGTTCACACGTTGGGTGGATGGCCAGTTTGCACTTTTACGCCCAGAACTAGGTTTGTCCAATTGGCAACACGGTCGCTTGTTTTCTCGCGGCGGCGTAATGTCTGGAGACTCAGTATTCACTGTGCGACTAAAGGTGGCACAGCAACGCCCGGGCTTGCACCGCTAAGTTTTATTTGGTGAATTTGCCAAGAATCCCCAACAACCAAGAACTGGGTTTTTTAGTGCGAGCTTCTCTGGCGTCGGCAAGAGCGGGGACTTTAAGTAGTGCGTTAATTCCTAACCACCGAAGAGGCTCTGGTTCCCACTTTGGCGAAACATGCTGAGCCCAAGGCAGCCTTGTCACAGATTCGCTAGTTCCTGTCACTAAATGAGCAAGTGTTTTAGCAGCTAGATAGGAAGCCGCCACGCCATCACCGACATAACCCCCCAATGTTGCAAGTCCCGTTGTCTCATCAAGCGTGACGCCCGCAAACCAGTCTCGTGCGATGCCCAATGGTCCTCCCCAATGGTGAGTAATTAGGGCATCTTGAGTATCGGGGAACAAAGCATGCATGGTGCTGGTGATTTTGCGATGAACAGCAGAGTCATCGTCAAACTTGGAATTAACCGCACTGCCAAATCGATACGGTGCGCCACGACCACCAAAAGCGATTCTGTTATCTGCTGTTCGCTGGGCGTAGATAACCATATTTCGAGCATCAGCAAAAGTCTCCCTCTGTTGCCACCCGATTGAGTCCCAGACACTCTGTGGTAGCGGTTCGGTCGCGATCATGTACGAATACACGGGCACGAGATCTCGATGGGATTGAACCATTGCCGACGTGTAGCCCTCGGTAGCGCGCACGATTTGGTTGGCCTTGATTTGCACTCGACTGTCTGATGCTTTGGCAGTAACGCAGTGCGGCGCAATGTCAACGACGCGCGTATCACCATAAATCATTACGCCATTTGCAACGCAGTGTTTTACAAGACCGTCAATAAGTTGACCAGGGTGTAGAGCTGCACAATGTGGCGAATAAGTCGCCCCAATAGTGTTGCTTGCGTTAATGCGTTGGGCAGCTGCCGTGCCAGAAAGAAGCGCGATGTGCTCGTCTCCAAAGCCGTATGTCCGATAACGATCTACATCTGCACGCAGGCGAGATAGGTGGGCTGGATTAGTGGCGCTATGCAGGGTGCCACCCGCAACCCAACTACATTCGACCTTATGATCAGAGATGAATTGCCCAATCTCGCTTATTGTGTCGTTCATTGCCCTTTGCATCAAGATGGCAGATTCTCTAGACGAACGAGCAGCAATTGCATCTAGCGACATTGGCAAGAAAGCACTACACCAACCGCCGTTTCGACCGCTTGCGCCAAACCCGGGTTGAGCAGCATCGATAACTACTATTTTTTTTTCTGGATCTAGCGACAGGAGATGTGCAGCCGTCCATAGCCCCGAGAAGCCGGCGCCGACGATGCAAACATCACACTCAATATCGGCCGTAGCGGAGCAAAAGGCGTGGGAGAGCGAATTATCTCGCCACAGAGAGCTCGGCCAGGATGCAAACGGCACAGTCTTTGTCAATGTCTATCTACGCCGTGAATTCGATATTGTCGATAAGTCGCACATCGCCGAACCATACAGCAACAGCCATAATGGTTCTTGCATCAGTAATTTTGGAGATCGGCGTCAATGTGTCGGAATCGAAAATTTCAGTATATTCAACTCGTGCTTCGGGTTGAGCAGCATAAGTATCAGCCACAATCGACTTAAGCACGGATGCAGTACGTTCGCCTTGATTAAAAGCTTGGTTTGCTGCTTGAAGACCCTGATAAATAATGCTCGCCGTTGTGTTCTGCTCGGGGCTCAACCCCGCATTACGACTTGATAGCGCCAATCCGTTTGGTTGACGAACCGTTGGAATAGAAATTATCTTGATGCCCATGTCTAAATCGATAACCATGCGCTTGATAACTGCAAGCTGCTGATAATCTTTTGCGCCAAAATAAGCTCGGTCTGGCTCGGTCGCATTAAATAGTTTGCTAACTACGGTTGCTACTCCAGCAAAATGTCCTGGCCGAAATTCACCCTCCATTGTCGCTGCAGCAGATCCTGGCTGCACATGGGTTTCGAAGTCTGGTGGATACATGGTTTGGGACGAAGGGCAATAGAGCGCACCAACACCTAAATCAGCGCATAAATAAATATCGGCATCTAAAAGTCGAGGATATTTGTTGTAATCATCTGCATTATTAAATTGAAGTTGATTGACAAAAACCGTGACTATGACTTGGTCACATTCGCTTAATGCAGTCTCGATCAGGCGTCGATGTCCATCATGCAGCGCTCCCATAGTGGGAACACAACCAGTGGTTGAGTTGTTTGTGCGTTGCCAACGTGACCACTCACGCATCTTGTGAGGCTGGTCAAAGATTTCCATAAAATATAGACAGCAGGTCTAATGAAAAGTGTGAGAATCGTCAGGCCAAGTTCCGGTTCGTACTTCGTCAACGTATCTTGAAATTGCATCAATACTTGTTGTACGCAACGCTGCGTAGGCTTTAGTAAACGAAAAAGACCTCCCGCTTAGTCCTAATGCATCATGTAAAACTAAAACTTGGCCATCGCAATAGATGCCTGCACCAATTCCGATAGTTGGAATTGAAACCTTTTCAGTTATCTCGTGCGCGAGTTCGCCTGGAATACCCTCAATTACCAGCGCGCATGCACCAGCTTGCTCTACGGCGTGCGCATCTTCGAGCAGTCGGTCACGGCCGCCTGGATCAATGCCGTCGGTGCGCCCCTGGACTTTGTTGCCCCCCATGCGGTGATAGCTCTGTGGCGTCAGACCGATGTGTCCCATCACCGGAATGTCAGCACGAGTAATTGCCTGGATTGCGGAAGCCATGTGAATGCCGCCTTCGAGTTTGACGCACTCTGCGCCAGCTTTAAGTAGTGCAACGCTGTGAGTGACAGCGAGTTCTGGCGATACTTGATAAGTGCCAAATGGTAAATCACCCACGATCATTGCACGCGGTCGAGTTTTTGCAACGAGCCTGGTGTGATATTCCATTTCCCAAAGAGTGACTGGAAGTGTTGTGCGTTCGCCCTGAAATACGGTTGCTACAGAATCGCCGACCAAAATAATGTCAACTCCGGCTGCATCGACAATGCACGCAAAGGTGGCGTCGTAGGCCGTAATCATCGCGATTTTTTTTTGTGCTGTCTTGCATGTCGCCAACATGGGCACTGTGAACTTTGGTCGCTGTGTGGGTGCAATGGTCATGAAAACTCCGACAATGGTGGATCAAGGGTGGGAACTCGTTGCCCAGCAGGCATCGTCATGCTAAGGCGTCTTGAGGCGCGTCGCTACTTCTAAAACGTCAAGCCCGTATGACATACGGCTCTACAGAGAGCAGGATCAGAGGGGATTGAGCCAAGCCTTGTGGCTTTACTGTGGTTGTTTGTAGCGTGGGCATGTGATGAAGGCTTTCCTGGGCGCCGTGTATGCCAATTCTCAAGAGACTCTGGCGCGTTGGGCAGCGATTGGTCCGAGCAGCAAACGTGGCCGAAAGTTCGCTTCGTTCGGAGACCGCAGCATCATTATGTGGCCACCAACGACCATTTTTAACGAGGAATTTATTTCGATCGGATCTCACACCATGATCGGCCAACACGTGGCTTTGTCTGCCGGAATGATGCCTGGACAGTTGTGTGTTACTTCACCAGTTGTACGTATCGGCGATCGCTGTCTGATCGGGCGGGGGAGCGGAATAGTTGGTCATTTCAGTATTGATATTGGCAATGATGTTTGGACAGGACACCATGTCTACATCACCGACCAGAACCATGGCTACGAAGATATCTCTCGTGTGATTTCGCAACAGACGCAACCTGAAAGAGCTGTTCGTATCGGGGATGGCTCTTGGTTGGGACACGGATCAATTGTGCTTCCAGGCGTCACGATAGGGCGACATGTTGTTGTCGGCGCCAACTCCGTTGTCACCTGCGACTTGCCGGATTACTCAGTTGCCGTTGGCGCACCAGCGCGTGTAATACGACAATTTATTGACGGCACATGGCTAAGTATTCAAAAACCACCGAGTCAGTAGTTGTCCCGTCAATGCAAGTTGCTATGACACAAGATCGTAGGGAACTTGACAAGAGGTCATTCGGTTTTCTCGGGCGAACTTTGAAATCTTTTCGCTGATCGGTACACCTTCAACCAAGGTTTCATTAAGTCTTCCACTTTTTCCGTCGCGCAATTTTGCGATGTACCTGCCACGATCAGAGATATACACCCGATAATCAGCGATCCAGAGCGGAACAAGAGCGAGTCCCTTGGCATCAGTTGGTTGAGATTTTTCAATCGCATCAAGCATCTCTGTCAATGTTGTAGTTGCTTTTTCAGCGATATCTGCCCTGATGTGCATCGCTGCCGGGTCAGTAATATTAATTCTGCGAAGGTCTTGAAGGCCAGTGCGCTGGGTGCGCGCTGATTCGCAAATTACATTTGCGCGTTGACTCCAAGCAGAATCTTTGATCTTATTCGCCGACTCTTTAGACGCAAAGATAAACGCATACACCCACATCGCGGCAATCCCGATGCAGATAACAACAAGCGCTAGTTGTCCAAACTTTTTATTCGTCATTCAGTGACGGACTTCTTGACCGATGCGGGTCGATAGAACAAGGCGAGTTGCGCAGCCGCACTGGCCAGTCCAAGGCCTATCGCTATCGCCATGCCGCTCCTTCCGAAATCAAGATCTAGTGCATTATCTAATGACACAGACCCAGCCCCTGTTGATGCGATACCTACAGCAACAATTGCGATTGCAGCGCAATATTCCCAACCACCATTAGGCAAGAATATGAAATAGCCAACTTTGGCATGAACAGTGACAATTGCGACCACCATCAAGGCAAGCATTGCACCAGCGGCCAAAGGTGTCACAAGGCCCACGGCAAATAGAAGGCCGGCAGCTATTTCGGTAGTAGCGGCGAGTTTGGCTTGTAGTGCGGGAGATTTCATGCCCAGGCTTGCAAACCAACCAGCGGTACCTGACAAGCCGCCTTTAGAAATAATTTTATTGACGCCGTGATAGGCCAATGATGCCCCAAAGGCCACACGTATAATTAAGATTCCAAGGTCTATCTCGTTCATTTTGTCATCTTATCCAGCAGCACTGTCTCTGGCATTGCTAAGGGCTCCTTACGTGTAGTGACAAAACACCAGTGACTGCTCGGGAGAGGGCAGAATGGAGAGGCATGACTGTCTTAAGATCTCATCATCTGCAGACCATGTTGTGGATTGCGGTGGGCATTGTGATGTTGGTGGGTTGCGACTCAAGAGCATCAACGACGGCGTGCTCTTCGACGATTGATATCTCTAGTATCCTGTACGGCCTTACAAACGGGTCTGACATAGTTGGCGCAATGACTTCTTCTGAACTACATAACGACATAGAACGATCTTTGTATGCACTCGACGCACTCGACGTAGACGCTTCGGATGCAATCAAAAGAAGAACGCAGCAGGTTCGCTTATCTTTTCAGGAATTGAGTAAAGCACTTGACAAAGTAGAGTGGGATATTGCAGCAGTGGCTACCAATTCCAACGTGCAAGCAGCAATGACAAAATTTGGTGACAAGGTTGTAAGCGATGCTATTGCCGTGGTGAATGAATACACGCAGTCTCTTTGTGGCGTCTCCACGTCATTGCCGGCTGGGGACGCCTCGGGATCAACCCTGCCTTTGCCCGAACAACCCAGCCCCACCGCCACTGACCCCCCAATGGGTGTGACTGACAATGCATCAGATGCTCGCGCCACCGGAGTTTTGGTGGCAACTTTGTTTGGCTTGACCATCACCGACGCGCAGGTCAATTGTCTGGGTTCAGCGCTGCAAGGCATAGTTGACGTCAGTTCAGCAACAGCAAGTATCGAGCAATACCAAGGGCAGTTTCAAAAAGCATTCGATACATGCGCTATCGACTTCAAAGTCCCAACGAATTAACAACAAAGTCTCTATGTCATAGAATGTTCAAATGGAAATAGTACTTCTTCGACATGCCGAACCTGAATGGGTGAAAGATGGTGTCAATATCAGTAACCCTCCACTTACCGAGCGCGGGCGGCAACAAGCTGAACTTCTTGGAGATTTTTTGGCAGGCGAGCACTTTGATGAAGTTCTTGTGTCACCATTGTTGCGAACCCGCCAAACCAGTCAACCAATTTTGCAGGGACTCTCACGACAGTTAGTCATCGAAGATTGGCTGGAAGAAATACGTGACCCGATTTGGCATGGAACCCCTCAAGAAAAGGCTGCCGAAGCGTATAAGGCTCAACGTAACAAAGACTCTCATTTGCGTTGGCAGGGTCTGGACGGAGGCGAGGCAGTAAGCGATTTCGTTGAACGAATCCACGCGGGTTGCACAGACTTCTTGCTACGCCACGGCGTCGTGCGACAGCGAAATGACCTGCCGGTCTGGACAATGGATAACCCGCATCAAAAAATCGCTTTCGTAGCGCACGGTGGCACCAACAGCGTGGTGCTTTGTCATCTGCTTGGACTGACGGCCACGCCATGGGAATGGGAGCGCTTTGTGATTGGCCACGCAACCGTCAGCAGAATTCAGTCATTCGAACTTGGTGACGGGCATACCTTTGGTCTGACAAGACTCTCGGGCGATGAACATCTTCCGGTGACTATGCGTACTGTTTGACTAAGGATTATGTTCGGATTATGACAACTACTCGTGCCACCAATGCTCAACCGGATGCCGTCAGAATGTTCTCGTTTGGAGTCTTTAGCAAACTAGAAGGCGCTGTGACGGCCGGAATGATTCACCTAGGTGACCGACTTGGGCTCTACGCTTTTCTTGCTGAGAATTCAAATATCACATCACAAGAACTTGCTGTTGGTTGTGGCTTGCACGAACGTTGGGTGCGCGAGTGGGCCTACAACCAAGCCGCCGCCAAGTTGATAACAGCACATACATCAGCAGACGGCGAGGTCAGATTCGGACTAACAGATGAGGCAGTAGCGGTTTTGGTATCGCCCGATCATCCGGCATACGGAATGGGAATGTTTCACAGACTTCCCCAGACAATGCGAGCACTTGAAGATATGCCGGCATCTTTTCGCACAGGGCTTGGATTCGACTACGACTCGCACGGCCCAGAAGGCGCGGTCGGAATAGAGCGCAGTTTTGAGCCATGGAATCAGACATTTCTTTTGCCAGTTGTGGTTCCAGCGATTCAAGGATTAGAGCAACGCCTAAGCGAAGGTGCATCTGTCGTAGACATTGGCTGCGGCGCGGGTGGCGCTGCAATGTTGCTGGCACAGACGTTTCCAAAAAGTCAGTTCAAGGGTTACGACATTTCGCATTACGCACTCGAGCGAGCCAAAGTGCGTCAGGCTGAAAAGAATCTTTCTAATATCAAGTTTGTCGATCCACGAACTGAACCTATTCTTCAGGACCGATCGGTTGATTTCGTCATGACGTTTGACTGCATTCATGACATGACCCATCCGCAAGAAATGATGCAAACAATTAGGGGTGCCTTAAAGGATGACGGCGTTTGGTTGCTCGTAGACATCAAGGCGCTCGATGGTCTTGAACAGAATATGGCAAAGAACCCGATGGCCTCGCTGATGTATGGAATCAGCATCTTGAGCTGTATGTCGTCTGCAATGTCGAGCGCTGATGGCGCAGGACTCGGAACACTTGGATTCAGTGCCACCCGCGCCAAGTCGATGGCAGAGGCTGCAGGTTTCTCACGCTTTACGCAACTCGATATCGAGCACTCAGTTAATGCGTTTTACGAAATAAGACCCTAGAGGGCCATCACGCAACGGCTGCAACGCGTGGCGCAGTTACGCCGCATGCGTCAGCTGCTTTAGCTACCGGATAAGGGTTGACAGCTTCGCCACCCCCAGGATGTACTTCAAAGTGCAAGTGCGCAGATCCAGCACCGGTCATTCCGAGTAGTCCGATTACTTGTCCAGCCTTGACAGACGTTCCCTCTGTTATGCCTTGCGCAAACGACTTCATGTGAGCATAAAAAAAGTAGGTTCCGTCAGCCTTTACAAGGCGAAGTGCGTTGCCTGAGATTTTTCCAGATCCGTCGTTGGTGACCTTGCTGATTGTTCCGTCGGCAACTGCGTACAGCAATTGACCTTCGGGCGCGATGATATCAACCCCAAGATGAAGACGTCCACTTTCGCGAGGTGCATGCCAACTATCAATGAATGAACAAAGTCCCTGTACAGGGAAGACATCAATCGAGACCACTGGAGGATTCACGATGTTTAGTTTGAGTGCCGTCGCGTAATCCACAAGACCTGTAACCAAAAGACTCATCACTGTCTGGTATTTTTTCACGGCCAAAGTAGTTGCGATTCCAAAAACTCCATCAATGCCTCCTTTAATCTCGATTCCGGCAGCAACGAGAGCAGTTTGAGTGATTCGCGTGGCATCATTTTTGTCGCCCCGCTTTGGCAATGACTCAATAGCCAGAAGGGGCAAGACCGCCACAGGCTCAGCAACGACTGTTGTGGTGGTCTGGGGCGCAATAGCGACAGTTGTAGTAGTTGATGGGGCGATAGTCGATGTTGTTGTGACGCTGAGTCCCAAAGCAGACACGGTGTCGGGAGTCAACGTCGATGTAACGGGCAAACCCTTGACTTTTTGAAACACTGAAATTGCCTCAGCAGTACTTGATCCAAATACTCCGTCCGTACCACCGCGAAACGTAATTCCGGCCTGGACAAGTGCTCCTTGAACTTTAAGAACAGATAATCCGTGTCCGCCACGTTTTGGAATCACCTTCAAGATCGTGACGCTTGGTGCGAGAGTAGTAGTCGTAGTAGTCGTAGGCGCGACAGTTGTAGTAGTCGTCTCAGGTGCTGGTGCGACGGCAAGTTTTAGAACGGTTGTAGTTGACGCATCAACAACGCCGGTGACCTTGAGACCAACAACTTTTTGAAAATTACGAAGTGCGCGTCTTGTCGCTGTATTAAATACTCCAGTAGCACCACCCTTGAGACTGAAGCCATTTGCAATAATTGCATTTTGCAGGGCGGTCACAGCGACACCTTGTTCGCCAAACTTAGGTTGGCCTGGAGCGGTTACTTTTTTCTCGGCGCTTGAGGCTGTGGCGCCCGTTGCAGCATGAGCAGTGCTCGACCCAATGAGTCCGATAGACAATACGCCAGCCATTAGAGCCCCTGTGAAGTGGATTGCTGCGCGAGTAATTCGGGCCTGTGTCATATCCTGCTCTTTCGTTGATCCGCAATAGGGATCGGCAGGGTTGAGCAGAACTTGAGTTATTTCTCACTTAAAATGGTTAGATAACTACTAAGAGTGGTAATGGTGGTCATAAAAACGCCTATTGTGGGCATTAATTGACGGCATTCCTGGCTGGAGGGGTTAAATAGGGCTTCTACAAGCTCCCTGAGCAGGGTGAAGGGTTTAGAGCAAGCTCAGTTGTCGTCGAGCGAAGCGCCAGCCCTGGACCGTACGCACATACTGGTCTTCGTAGCGGCCAGTTTGGGTATGAAGCGTTTTATCAGGCAGTCGGAAATCCTCGCGAATCACAACCCGTCCTGTGGCAAGTCCCGGATTAGAGCCAGCCTCAACGATAACGAGTGGTGCCACCTGAACAAGGTCAAGTACGTGGGAAAGTGACCACTCCAGCAAAGCCCGAATTTCAGGCTGACCTGTGGCGGTCTTATTCTCGAACAGCATCCATTCTGCGTCACTGGACCAAAGGGATGTCCATTCATCGAGCTGACCGTTATTTAGTGTGTCGCAGTACCTCTCGACTAACACCCGAATTGCCGCTACATCCGCCGCAGAAATCACGTTCTCTTTATTTGCGGACACCGCCACCAGAGTCGCGGTCGACTGAACGTCGCAAATTTGTCCTTCACTTGCTCCGACTTCAGCAGTAGCGAGCCAAGTCACTGAGTTGATTAGATCCTCGCGAGTCATCATTGCTTCGTGGGCTGCGTATTGAATTGCTAGCCCATCGATAAGACCAGTGATTCGGGCGGCCGATGCCGATGGATTTGGACAATTAAATTCGCCACTGTCAATACCTTCCTGCAATACGCGCTCAAAGATAAGTATTGACTGTTCGTCGAGATCTTGACTGATGCGCTTCATCAACGGATTACGCAGAGCCTCACCCCATGCATCAATCCACAACATCCATTCCAAGTCTTGGCTTCCTTCGGGAACATAGTTTTCAATGAGGCGTGCCAAGCGACTCGAAGCATCAGGTGCCATGCGGATATCTTCTTCTAATTCAAGAACATCTTGTCGCGCATAGTACTCAAAAGCAGCGGCGAGCAGAGATTCTTTGGAATCGAAGTGGTAATGAATGAGGCTGTTGGAAACATTCAAATGTTTGGCCACGTCGGAGATTCGGGTGGCCGCGAATCCGCGCTCGATGACCACCTGGCAGGTGACTGCAAGGATTTCAAGTCGTCGTTCTTCGACGGTCTGCTTCTTCACGAGCGTTACGATAACCCCTTGAAATCCCTTGGACGCAAAGGTTGATACCTAATTCACCTAACCTAGGTTCGCAAGTGTCGTTGTACTGACGCGCGGACAGGAGGAATAGGTGTCACGAGAAACGTTTGAGATGATTAAGTCAGAGGCCGCCAAACTCAGCATGTGGGCTCATATCGCCACGGTTGGTGCAGATAGTTGTCCTGATGTCGTTCCGGTGCACCCGAGCTGGGATGGCGACGATATGTGGATCATGGTGGGCACGGACTCTGTAAAGGTGCGCAATTGCATGGCCAACCCCAACGTGGCACTCCATTGGCAGGTCACAGCATCAGGTGACGGAATAGAGATGTGGGGGACAGCATCAGTGCACACCGATATCGACACCAAAGTTCGTCTGTGGACTGGCGTGTTCGATTATGACCTTGCGGCATTCGCCCCCGACGGTCCGCACGCGTCTCCAGGAACTGCATTTATGAAGGTCGTGGTGAACCGCGCGCTGTATCTTCCGATGTATGGCATGAAAGGCCGACACGAATGGAAACGGTCGTGAGCAAACAACGCCTATCTCAACTCAGTCGAAGCGTGGAGGGATTACGTGTAATCGTGACCGGGTCAGCGAGTGGCATGGGCCGAGCCACTGCGCACCTATTTGCAGACGAAGGCGCCAAAGTTGTTGTGACTGATTACAACGCTGTTGGCGTACAACAAGTTGTAGATGAAATTACTGCTGTGTACGGAACAGCATCTGTAGTCGGAGTTCATGCAGATGTTTCATCAAGTGCTGGACGGCAGGCGATTGTTCAAAGTTGCCTAGATGCGTTTGATGGTATCGATGCATTGGTCAACAATGCAGGCGTAGCGCTCCGCACATCTGCATTCGCCGACGATGATGCGTTCACCGAGGCTTGGGACCGGTCGCTGGCAATCAATCTTTCCGCTCATGCTCATCTAATGCGACTGTGCTTGCCTCATTTAGAAAAAGCACCTAATGGTGGACGCATTGTCAATATTGCTTCAACCGAAGGAATACTTGCCACTGCTGGCCTGATGGCGTACACAGCTTCAAAGCATGGCGTGATCGGAGTAACGAAAGGCTTCGCTGCAGAATTGGGTAGTCACAACATCACGGTTAATGCTGTCTGCCCAGGACCGGTGCGCACTGGCATGACTGCAGGCATCCCGGAAGACGCTAAAGAGATCTACGCGCGACGTAAAATACCGCGACAGCGATATGGCGAGCCAGAAGAAGTGGCGCACATGACGGTCAATCTTTGTATGCCAGCATCGCAGTTCGTCAACGGAGCCACCATCGTGGTTGACGGCGGAATGTCAATTTTACACGCCTAAGCGAACTGAAATTACTTAGCGCCATCTAGAAGTGAATTAAAACCAGATGGATGATGAGGCCCGATGACAAGAGTTTCCAGTACTCCCATTCCGTCGTGGCGCGAGCCGTCAGTGTCAGTCATGGCGACACGACAAAGTGTTTGAACATGCAAATGTGGCGGTGCGAGTGGTGTATCAACTGGAAGACTCCATTCTTCAGCAGCCGTTGCGTATTCACCTTTCCACATTCCGTGTCCCCATTCTGGATGTCCGTAGCCCAGACCAAGCATCTGAAAATGCACGAGGGGCGTGAAGTCAAGAGTGGCCTGTTTGCTGCCGAACTGGTAACGAAGTTGAAAATTTTTCATGTGTCTGGTGCTTGGTTGCCACTCAATTGAGTAATCAACTGCTTGAGCCTCGACAACACTGTCGTCAGCATTGAGTCGGGCGGCAGTTTGATGCCAACAAGTGCCATCAGAATATTCGTTGATGTCAAAGTGGGTACCAAACCCTGCAAAACGAACAGGCCCCCAAAGCCAATAGAACTGCGGGGACGACATCGGAGCACCGATTGCAGCGTGCTCACCAACAGGTCTGATTCCCCAAGAACGATCTCGGGATCCAAATGTCGTCGTCTGTTCAAGGCTCGTGCGCCGACCAGTCGTTTCGAGCCAACCATCCCAGTGTCCAATTTGAGTCAATCGTGTATAACTCAAAATGTCGCGAACTCCGCTTCGCAAATGAAAGTGCGGTTCTTCGTATGCAATTGTTTCGCCTTCAAAAATTAGATCAGCAAAAATTGCGTATTCTGGAGAGTTGACACGAATTGCTAGTTTGCGCAATGGTGTAAGAACTTCAATACTGATTGGTCCGACCGAAGTACACTGCATGCGATCAAGAGGCGCGTGTGCTGAAGCATGCACACTCAATTGTTTGCCGTCGGTCACTACACTAAAAGACGCATCAATGACGTGTCTGTTGGGATACACACCCAGAGCTAGTGCGAAATACACACTTCCGTCGGAGTTGTAGCCGTTGAAGAAGTACCTGTCGTAGTGGCCAGGGTCGCCACTCATCGGATGGGCAACAGGTTGATCGGTCTGATGGATCGGGAAGTCGTCAAATGAACTGAGCACGCTTGTGACCGTAGCAACTGCGGCGAGCTTGAGGGGAAGTGGACGATGAGCACCCGGCTGTTTAGTGTCTAGGTGTGTCCATTTCTGTCACCCCTCAGTTGTACCGTCGGATTGCCGGGCTGTCCTTGGCGGCGCTATGCGTGATCGTGTTTACTGGTGCACTGGTGCGTTTGACTGGCTCTGGGTTGGGATGCGCAGATTGGCCGCGCTGTAGTCAAGAGAAATTCGTCGATGTGTCTTCAAGCCATACGGCTATCGAACAGGTCAACAGATTATTTACCGGCATCGTGTCTACATTGGTGATTATTGCGGTTCTGGCGGCTCGCTTCAGGCATCCGCGTCGGCGAGATCTCGTGAAATGGTCTTGGTCGTTGGTCGTGGGTGTCCTTGCTCAAATTTTGCTTGGCGGAATCGTGGTGCTTACAGGTTTGAACCCTGTAGCAAACATGGGGCATTTCTTGTTGTCGATGGCGCTAGTGACGTGTGGCTTTATTCTTTTTAGAAAAAGCGGTGAACCAAGTGAAAAACCTATTCGCAGGACCCAAGGTATATCAGCCGTGCTGCAGCGTGACTTACAGGTATTTGGTCTGCTCGCAACTGCGACATTGATTGCTGGCACCGTAGTGACAGCGACTGGTCCGCACGCCGGCGACGAGGATGCAGTTCGTTTTGGTTTTGAGTTGCGTTCGGTGGCAAGAGTTCATAGCGCGCTAGTGATTGTGATGCTGATTTGTGCTGTTGTTGTTGTGTGGCGTATTGCCAAACACGTCACCACACCATCTCTTAGTGCACTTGATGATTCAATGAAGACCTTCGTAGTTGTCGCGGCATTTCAGGGTGTTATCGGATACGCCCAATATTTTAGTGGTGTTCCGGTTTTCTTGGTTTCAATTCACATTGCTGGTGTCATTGCCTATTGGTTGAGCCTCTGCAATGTAATGATTGCTCCGCTACGAGAAGGTGCGTAGACGATCTAACGCAACGCGACATTCATTAATTGTTGTGTGCAGAATTTCTTGTGTACTTAAAACCTCTGTAATGCGTCCGGCAACTTGTCCAGTGAGCGCAATGGCAGATTCCATATCGCCGCCAAAGTACAGGTCCATCGCTTTGGCAAACACACCCATATCGACTTCGTCGTCATGCTCTAGTTTCGTGGTGAGTTCGGTGCGCAAGGCTCTTAATCCTGGACGACCAAAGCGGTTCAAAAATACGGTGTCGGTTTCTGCTGCGTCGACGATTGCTCGTTTCCAGTTGTTGTGAACGGGTGATTCAAGCGCTGACACCATGCGTGTGCCCATTTGTACGCCATCAGCACCTAGCGCCAGGGCTGCAGCCATCGAAACGCCATCGGTGATTCCGCCCGCAGCGATAATCGGAAGATCAATACGGGAGGCAACCAGGGGCAACAGCACCATTGTGGCGACATCCCTAGGGTTTTTAAAGCCACCGCCTTCTCCACCCTCGACAACGAGTCCGTCGACGCCAGCATCTTGGGCCTTGAGAGCAGCGGTCAATGTAGGAACCACATGAAAAACAGTGAGTCCGGCGGCTTTAAGTTGACTTGTGTATTTGCGTGGATCACCAGCAGACGTAGTGACAAAACGGACTCCTTGTTCGATCACGAAATCAACAATCGTCGGATCGCGCACGAATAGTTGGGCAATATTGACACCAAAAGGCTTGTCTGTCAGTACGCGCATTTTGCCTATCTCTGCTCGTACAACATCAAGTTCTCCTGACGAAGTCTCGATGATTCCTAGACCTCCTGCGTTGGATACTGAAGACGCCAACTGTGACCTAGCGATCCAACCCATTGGCGCTTGCACGATTGGGTAATCAATGCCGAGCAATTGGGTGATGCGGGTAGGGAAAGGTTTTGGTGCGGTTGTCATAGCGAGACCTGATCGTAGAGGTGTTGACAGTCGTTGATGGTTTGAATGCTCGAGGACGTCGCACCGATTTTAATAATTGTGATGCTCGTGTTCTCGATATTGAACCACATCGTTCTGGCTGATCCCATCATGTTGGCGATATATGCATTGATCACGCCGCCGTGTGCCACAATGGCGATGGTCTGGCCAATATGTTGTTGCACTATTGAATCAATGGCGTTGGTGACGCGAGTGCGAAACACTGCGTCTCCTTCACTGCCAGGGATTCCGTCCCATGTTCCCCGAGTTGACCACGCCATGAATTCAGGATCACTGATCGCCGCTCTGCGACGAAATTCGCCGTTGCCCCAGTCGCCCAGTTTCACTTCTTCAAGGTCTACATTGACTCCCACACCGAGTGAGTGATGTTGGGCAATCGCGATAGCCGTGTGATGGGCACGCAATAACTGGCTCGAATAAACCGCGTGCAAGGTGGCCTGTGAGAGCCGCACGCCGACCGCTTCTGCTTGTTGTACTCCGTCTTGATGCAGGGGAGGATCAGCACTCTCGGGGCTTCCTGGCACGACATCTGCTGATCGGCCGTGTCGAATCAGTAACAATCGACAGACCGCTCCAGTTGCCATCTCTAGCGTTGGTTGGGCTACGGCTTGAGGCGCTGACTCGTTCATGTCTGTGATTGTGGCACTCGCGGACTAGTTTGCCCTTATGGAAGAAAACACAGAAGTCCTGTACGAAGTCGACGGCTACATCGCCACACTGACATTAAATGCGCCACATCGCATGAACACTATTTCTGGAGCGATGCTGGACCAATTGTCGGCGATGCTTTTAAAGGCTGATGCCGACCCCAACGTACGTTGCATTATTTTGACTGGCGCCGGAAAAGCGTTTTGTGCTGGTCTTGATATGGCAGCCCAAATGGGTACAAGTACAGAAAAACTAGGCGTACTTGATGGGATTGGTGCCAACATCTCTGAGTTCGATATTCGAAATGCACCGCCAGTTGTGTTGCACAATATTGATACACCAGTTATCTGCTCACTTAATGGTGGTGCCGCTGGTTACGGGCTCGACATTGCCTTTGGTGCTGATATTCGCGTTGCTGCGGACACAGCCAAACTTGCGCCAGGATTCGCCAAACGTGGAATCCTTCCCGAGAGCGGCGGAACATGGCTACTGCCGCGCATGGTCGGCTATGCCAAAGCAGCCGAGATCTCATTTACTGGCCGAACATTAAGTGCTGCTGAGTCTCTTGAACTTGGATTAGTCAACCATGTCGTTTCAGCAGCCGAACTGCATGACTTTGTGACATCGATGGCTAACGAGATTGCAGCCAATGCTCCGTTGGCTATTCGAGCGATTAAGCGCATGATGCGTGCGGCCGAGACGGAGACCTTCGAGCAGAACATCCATCACGTGTTCTTGCAACTTTTGCCCTTGTTCAGAACAAAAGATTTCAAAGAAGGCGTTGCTGCGTTTATGGAAAAGCGACCAGCAAACTTTATTGGACGCTGACCCAAGACTATTTTGAGGCGGCCTTGAACAGCCGATCCCTAATTGCAAGACCAACTCCAGACGGTGGGGGTAATACGCACAATGCAACAGAAACATTGTCGATGTCGCATTGTCGAAGATCGTCATACAAACTATGTGCATATGTAGCGAGGTCTGAGCCGTAGTCAATGATTCTGCCAGACTGTTTTTTTTGGACTAGCCACGACAACGCTTCGAGCGCTTGCTCGTTTGTCTCAAATAGCTCGACACGACATCGTGGTGCGTAGTGATTCTCGAGCATCCCGGCAGTGCGCGACGGACCTGATGGTGGAGCAATGTCGATGCCTGTTACTCGCGTTATCTCTGCAGTCGTCAGCGCGCCTAAACGCAATACTTGAGGCTCGTCAGTAGTGCAATCAATAATTGTTGACTCCAATCCAATCAAGCATGCCCCGCCGTCCAAGATCAGGTCGACTTCGTCTGCAAGGTCCAGCAAAACATGTTGAGCAGTGGTGGGACTGACTCGCCCGAATCGGTTGGCCGAAGGCGCAACGACAGGGATTCCAAGTTCGCGTAACACTTCTTGTGCCAAAACATGCACCGGCACACGCAATGCAACCGTATTGCGACCGCCTGTGATTTGATCCGAGATTCGATTCGTGCGATTGACCAATATGGTCAGCGGCCCCGGCCAGAAGGCATCAGCAAGTGTTCGTGCAGCAGCAGACAGCATGCCCCATTCGCCACACTGCTGAGCATCGTAGACATGAACAATGAGTGGATGATCCAGAGGTCGACCTTTGATTGCATAAACGCGTGAAATGGCGCTTGCTTTGTCGACACGTGCGGCTAGACCATACACAGTTTCTGTCGGTAGCCCGATGACTCCGCCTTGGCGCAACACGGTTGCCACTAGTGAGGTGTCAGTAGTGATCTGGTTCACAATTTTTCGCTTGGCAAGAAATCTAAAAGTGCATCGATAAACGAGAATGCTCCTGGAGTCGCAAAATGATCTGTGTTTTTAAGGATGGCTAAAGAACCGTTAGGGAAGGACTGCGCCAGCCTGGTTGCTGGTGCTGCAAAATCCTTGTCACCGATGGCAACAAGAACATTGTTGTTGATCGTACTTAAGTCTTGTACTTGAAGAGGTTGAGACTCGGGCCGTTGCATTATTGCAATCAAGGCACCGACATCGTTGCCGGGTTGCGCAGCGTATTGACCAAAAAGACGCGCGATGTTGTCGTCAGGGGGTGCAGTACCTTGCAGCGCTGCGACTATTTGTTTGGATGCAGTGGGGTCGTGGGGCTCAAAAACTCCGTCACCGATACCGGCGAGCACCACTCGACCAAAGCGGTGTGGAGCGGCAATAAGGGCGCGAAGTACTGTCAAGGCACCTAACGAAAATGCCACCACGTCCACAACGGGCTCGTCTGCTGGGAGGGCGCCAAGGAACCATTCGTGCAGATTCGAATAGGCGAGAGGGTCGTGGGGCTTATCTGACGAGCCATGGCCCAATAGATCAAGACCAATGACGCGTCGACCACCGTCTATTAGCAGTGCATCGATGCCAGGTTTATGCCATGTATTGTTAAATGAGCCGCCCCATCCGTGGACAAGGACCACTGGGATGTTCCCTGAAGTTGCCATGCCAACACGGTAGTCTTGCAAGCGCTGTATGAGGTTCCTTCACGAGACTCCGACGTACGATTTAACGTACAACGATGTGTTCATGGTGCCGAGCATGTCGCAAGTCGGTTCGCGTCTTGATGTAGATCTTTCAACACCAGATGGCATAGGAACCAATATTCCAGTCATCGTGTCGAATATGACAGCTATTGCTGGTCGCCGTATGGCCGAGACCGTTGCCCGACGAGGCGGCATTGTGGTGTTGCCACAAGATATTCCACTCGACATTGTAGAAGCAGTGGTTCAGTATGTGAAGTCGTGTCACCCAGTTTATGAGACCCCGATCACGCTCGGCCTGACCGACACCGTCGGAGAAGCGCTCAGCCTGATCCATAAGCGTTCTCATGGTGCAGTCATTGTTGTTGACGATGATGATTGTCCTATCGGTATTTTCACTGAGCGTGATGCATCTGGCTTTGATCGCTTCGCTCAGTTAAAAAACGTGATGAATCGCGATCTGATTACCGTGAAAGATGATCAGACTCCAGAAGCCATCCATGACTTGCTGGTCGAACAAAGATTGTCGTTTGCTCCTGTTGTCAATGACTTAGGCGCTCTAATCGGCTGCGTGACTCGAAAAGGTGCGCTTAGGAGCACGATTTATAAACCAGCCCTAGATAAAGATGGAAAAATGTTGATTTCCGTGGCTGTCGGAATCAGTGGGGACCCAGCCATTAGAGCTAAATCACTTTTGGCAATGGGGGTCGATGTGTTGGTTATTGACACTGCCCATGGCCATCAAGAGCGAATGATGTCGGCCATTGACCAAGTGCGTGCGGTTGACAAAACGTGCACGATCGTCTCAGGCAATGTTGTTACTCGTGACGGAACACGAGACCTTATTAACGCAGGGGCTGACATCATTAAGGTCGGAGTCGGACCAGGAGCTATGTGTACAACACGAATGATGACCGGAGTCGGTCGACCTCAATTCAGCGCTGTGCTTGAGTGTTCTGAGATGGCGCACGCAATGGGCAAGCATGTGTGGGCTGATGGAGGAGTGCGCTATCCGCGTGATGTGGCCCTTGCTCTTGCAGCTGGTGCATCAAACGTAATGTTTGGGTCGCTACTAGCAGGCACATACGAATCAGCCGCTGATACTTTGCGTGACACCGAAGGAAAGTTGTACAAAGAGAGTTTTGGTATGGCATCTAATCGTGCGGTCAAGAATCGCACTCAATCTGGATCTGCCCTAGAGCGTGCACGTAAAGAATTATTTGAAGAAGGTATCAGCACCTCGCGGATGTATCTCGACAATGCGCGCCCAGGTGTTGAAGACATTCTCGACCAAATTGTCGCCGGCTTGCGGTCTTCCTGTACATATGCGGGTGCCAAGAATATTCTTGAGTTGCGAGAGCGTGCCGTAGTCGGAATTCAAAGTGCTGCTGGCTACGACGAAGGTCAACCACAGGGTACTAACTGGTAGCCGTGAGGGTCATCGCCGTTGACGGTCCTGCTGGTGCTGGCAAGTCAACTATTGCTCGACTCGTGTCAGCAAAAGTTGGCATGCCTTTTCTTGATACGGGAGCGATGTATCGCGGAATCGCCTTTGCAGTTTTGCGCGATGGTGTCGACCAAAACGACGCAGACGCTGTGGGGCAACTGGCTCGACTCACCGAACTCGTACTTGAAGACGACGCCCTCTGGGTAGATGGCGCAGATGCGACTCAAAGTATTCGAAGTGCTGAAATAAACTCTGTTGTCAGCGTGATAGCTGCGCATTCACCTGTGCGCGCCGAAATGCGTGATCAACAGCGGCTTTGGATCAGCAATCACAACGGTGGAGTAGTAGAGGGTCGAGACATCGGAACAGTCGTTTTTCCGGATGCAATCTTAAAAGTTTTCTTGACGGCATCGCCTACTGTTCGCGCCAACAGGCGCGTTGAGCAGAGTGGCGGTGATGCTGTACACATTGCGGAATCTATTGCACAACGAGATCATCTTGATTCGACGAGGCAAGATAGCCCGCTTATGCCCGCTGAGGATTCGGTCGTGATTGACACAAGTGAAATGTCCATTGATGCAGTTATTGATGTCATCGCCCAATTGTTTAAAGATGCCGAATCAAGACAGGTCCAAAGATGAGTGACGTTGATTCGTTTTCAACCGGAAACTCTCTGCTGAGCAGAGGGTTTTACTCTGTCGTTCGCACTCTTTTGCTAGGGATCTTTTTGTTGCTCACTCGAGTGAAGGTGTACGGCAAGCAAAATATTCCCGCCCACGGGCCGTTTGTTCTGGCACCCGTACATCGATCAAATGTTGATACTCCGCTGGCGTCAACGGTTACGCACCGCCGCATGAGATTTATGGGCAAAGACTCACTCTGGAAATCAAAACCGATTGGAGTAGTGTTTTCTGCTCTGGGTGGGTTCCCAATCAGTCGCGGTACGGCAGATCGCGAAGCACTATCGCGTTGTATCGCCGTTCTAAAATCAGGGCAGCCACTGTGTTTGTTTCCTGAAGGGGAGCGTAAGAGTGGCCCAATTGTGCAGCCGTTATTTGATGGTGCTGCCTATGTGGCTCTCAAGGCCGGTGTACCGATTATTCCAGTCGGCATAGGTGGCTCAGAAGGCGTGATGACTAAAGGATCAAAGATGATTCATCCACGCAAGTGCGTCATAATCGTTGGTGAGCCGATCTTTATGCCCAACAATACAGATGGCCCAGTGCCACGTTCTGTGGTGCACGAGCTGTCTTGGCAGTTGCATGCAGAATTGCAACGCTTATTTGACGAAGCACAATATTGTGCCGGGACTCCCAACCAGTAGTTACGCGTCAATCAGAGCGTTTATCAAGCGCACCAGTTCTGAGGGGTCATTGGCTCCACATAATTCGCGGGCGCTGTGCATTGAAAGTTGAGGTACGCCGATATCGACAGTCTCTACTCCGAGTCTTGTAGCGGTAATCGGGCCAATAGTGGAGCCGCACGGCATGTTATTGCGAGATGCAAAAACCTGTAGTGCGATACCAGCTTGTCGTGCTATCTCTTTGACAAGAGCATGTCCGATGTTTGACGTTGCATAGCGTTGGTTCGAATTAATCTTTACTACGGGTCCGCAATTGACTACTGGTGCATGCTGGGCGTCGTGGCGCTCAGGGTAATTTGGGTGCACCGCATGCGCGTTGTCGGCTGATACGCACAGTGAGGCTGCTAGTCGGTCATAGTGCTGTATGCGAGACGCCCCCTGGGCTTGCGATAATGCTTCGAGCAAATGTTCAAGGGCTGGTCCAGCAGCACCGTTGGCGCTTTGTGATCCAGTTTCTTCATGATCAAAGAGCGAAACAACTACTGTCTTGGTCTCTTGGGCTTGACTCTGCACCAATGCGGTGATGCCAGCCCAGCAAGACACTTGGTTGTCAAGTCTGCCACTGACAATCAATGAGTTATCGACACCGAGGTGAGTCGCTTTGGCTATATCAAAAAGTTGCGCGTCAAATCCCAAAACATCGCTTGGATCACAATTCACTTGACTAGCTAACCAGTCAGCAAAACTTAACTTTTGTGATGTTCCCCACACGGGTACAAGGTGTTGATGGCGATCTAGTACAAGGCCTTTGTCGTTGACATCTCGGTCAAGATGAATTGCCAACTGAGGGATGCGGGCAAGAGCTTCATCGACGCAAAACATTTCTGTGCGGCCATCGACATAGATAACTCGACCCGCAATTCCAAGGTCCCGATCTAGCCACGAATTAAGCAAGACTCCGCCGTAAATTTCGACGGAAAGCTGCTGCCACCCGAACCGATGAATATCTGGGTGAGGCTTCACTCGCAAGTTTGGCGAGTCTGTGTGGGCACCAATAATCACAAATTCTTCAGACTCTCGTTCTGCTTGACGCCATGCATGAATAGAACCATGCCGTATCAAATAGCCGTTAGCAGGAAGATCGGCGGCGAGATGTGTGGCGCGAGTAAAACCATTATCGGCCAGAACTTGACCAGCCATTTGGGCGACGTGATACGGCGTTGGGCAAGTATCAAGCCAACTAAATAAGTCGGAGTTACCAGGCATCAAACAGCCCCGTGACCAGGCCCGTGCCACGCAAGTGGCTGGTTTCATTAACGCTAATAACACTTCGATGGCCACGACTTGACGCCGCGACTCGATGGATTGATGTGTAGTTGGGATAGAAAAATTGGCCATTGGGCAAACCCAAGACATGGGCGAGATAGGAGTTGATGACACCGCCATGGCAGACAACTACCACCCGATCACCCGAATGGGAGTTGATGAGATTTTCGATATTTTCAACTACGCGCGCGGAGAAGGCTTCCATTGATTCATCAGATTTCCATTCACCGGCAAGCATTGCTTGCCAGCGCGGGTCATTTGATGCTTTTAATTCTTCAATCGGAATGTACTCATTGGAGTTTTGATCCCATTCCGCAACACCGGGCACAATAGTTGGTGAGAGATTAAGGGCAGCAGCAATTGGAGCGCAAGTTTGCACCGCCCTCTTCATCGGACTGGAGTAAAGCGCATCGAGTTTTTCTGACACTAGATAGTCAGCGACATAGCGAGCCTGTTGATGACCTATTTCAGATAATTCAGGATCGGCAGGTCCGATTGTGGCTTCACGGCGCACGGGAAGTGCATGTCTAACGAGAATCATTTCCATTTGTCTAGGTAATCAGGTTTGTGCCGATAGGGCACCATTTGGTTGCAACTATTCTATGACGGCAATCGGAACCATAAAATCATGGCCAAGAAATGAACATGTTGTCGTTGCTCCCGGTGGTGGTGGCCCTTTGGCATACTCACCCTTGATGCGATTAGCGCACGCCGTGATGTCGGAGCGTTGCGTGTATGCACCTGCCCCGACGGCAACTAGCACAATCAGCAAAATCGCTTTCATCACAATTGACGACACAACCTTGAGCACTACGAAACAGAGCAGGACGCAGAGCACTACTACTGCGAGAGAAGCATTTTTTATCGTATCGGTGTCTACGGTGACTGCTAATTGACTCATAAAGACACTTTAGGGGGGCGCCAGCACCTAGCGTTGTCATAGTGCACGATCAACTGTTCTCGGTGGCGATTCTTGTGGGAGGGGATAGTTCTAGAATGGGTTCTAATAAAGCCACCTTTGAGGTGGACGGCATTGCGATGGCGCAGCGTGTTGCTCTGGCAGCCACCGAGTCTGGAGCCTCTGAAGTTCTGTTGATTGGCGGATCTCAGGCGGCGGCAAAGGGGATATCAGGAACTTGGGTAAAAGACGCCTGGCCCGGCGAGGGGCCGTTAGGCGGCATAATCACCGCGCTGAAAAATTCTAGCAACGACGCAACAATTGTCTTGTCGTGTGACATGCCCTTTTTAACACCAGCAGTGATTCATAGTCTGCTTCTGGGACTTAGTGATGCGCAAGCAGCAGTTGGCCGCACGGATCGCCTCAACTGGCTATGTTCGGCCTGGTCTCAAAAGCAGTGTCTTTCTACAATGCTCGGTGTCTGGAAGCGCAATGAACGAGCGGTACATCGTGCTGCCGCGATACTTGATGTGATCGAGGTGCCAGTCCCGGCCAATGCAGTTCGAAATATCAACTCGCTCGCAGACCTTGATGTCTCAGACGGAAGTACAATTTAAAAATGACGATTCAGGAAGTTGCTGTTGAAGTCTTTGCGCAATCAAGAGATGATGCGGTTGTGATAGATGTTCGTGAGACAAGCGAATACCAAGACGGCCACATTCCAGGCGCAATTAATATTCCGTTATCGACCGTGCCCGACAATGTTCATCTATTTGCCCAGCATGGAAGCGTGTATGTTGTATGTCAAGCGGGTAGTCGCAGCATGCGGGCGTGTGAATATATTGCCGCACAAGCAGAGTGCGCCAACGTTGCTCTTTTCAATCTCGCTGGCGGAACTGGCGCATGGATAGTCAACGGATACGAGGTCGTCACAGGTGACCAGCCCAACTGATCGCATCTCACAAGCTCTCTGGATTGATAATTCAAGCGACTTAGAGAAGTTTCTCGATCGCGCTTGTTTGGCGCCGGAATACTTCATGGACACAGAGTTCCATCGTGAAAAGACCTATTTTCCTCAACTTGCACTTGTTCAAGTCGGCATCAACGATGAGATTGCCCTAATCGACCCCATGTGTCTTGGATCTGGCAATATCAGTCGTCTTTTCCAAGGCGATGGTCTCGCGGTCGTTCACGCCGCTCAGCAAGACCTAGATGTGTTATCACAATCTGTGGGAAGTATTCCCAAAAGGTTATTCGACACACAATTAGCCGCAGGTTTTTTGGGATTCTCGACGCCATCTCTTGTGTCGTTGCTGTCAACTTTTCTTAAAGTGTCTGTACCTAAGGGAGATCGTCTGACCGATTGGCTTCGCAGACCCCTCACGCCGGGACAACTTTCCTATGCCGCAGGTGATGTTGCATATTTGCCAGAATTGCGACAGCTAATAGTGGATGATCTGCAGAAACGAAATCGCCTTGAATGGGCTCTTGAGGCATGCGAAGAATTGAGAGTTCGGCCAACAGGACCGATCGCACCAGAAAATGCGTGGATGCGGGTCAAAGATGTGCGAACACTAAAAGGCAAGTCTCGCTGGGTTGCGCGTTCAGTAGCGCAGTGGCGCGAAATGCGCGCTGCTGACTTGGATATTCCCGTCCGTCATGTTCTTTCCGACATGGTGATTTTGGGAATCGCCGCTAAGGCCCCACGCACTGAGGCTGACCTGGCCCAAACGCGCGGTATCGACCGTCGTCAAGCATCTGGTTCTAGCGGCTCAAATATCCTGGCTGCAGTGCAGGCTGGGTTGCGTGATAGCGAACAGGGCGATCTTTATTTCCCGACCCCTGATGGCGATGACCTAGAACGATCGATGCGGCCAGCCGTGACGTTGGTCTCTGCCTGGATCACCGAACTTGCTCGTCAGCAAGATCTAGACGCGGTACTTTTGGGAACCCGCCAGGACATCGTGGATCTTCTTCGCCAGGCGCCAAACCCGCGCTTAGCAACCGGCTGGAGAGCAGACATCGTGGGTCGCGATGTCCAAGACTTGCTCGAAGGCAAAGTGGGTCTTACCTTTCGATCCTTAGAAGCTGGCGGGGGACTAGAACTACAACCAATTGCAGATTCGCATCACCCCTCATAATCCGCCATTTTGCTAATCAGAAACGGTAAAGTAGATGTTGTTGTTCATCGGCACCTCAGTGCCCACAGTGTTTGGAGTTCGGCCGTGAAAAAGGGTCGCCATCGTCGGTTTGAAGAAGCCCGCAAATTAAAGCAAGCAGGTCCAAGCGCCGCCGACCTTGGGTTGGGGTCGTCAGATCGTCTGTCTTCGCGTACTCAAGATGATGAATACGCCGAAATCGCAGAGCGCTATGGGGTTCGCTTTGATGAAGAAGACGAAGTAGCAGAAGATACCGAATAAATACGGAGCCTCGCTCCCCGAAAGACCCCCATGACCCCGATCCGAAACGTTGCTCTAGTTGCCCATGTTGATCATGGTAAAACCACGCTCGTTGATACCTTGCTTCGCTCTACTGGCACTTTTGCCGCACATACACAACTCATTGATCGAGTGATGGACTCTGATGACCAAGAGCGTGAACGCGGAATTACCATTTTGGCAAAGGCAGCCTCAATCAACTGGAAGGGAACCAAGATTAACTTGGTCGACACTCCTGGGCACGCCGACTTTGGTGGTGAGGTAGAACGTGCACTCGCACTAGTTGACGGTGTCGTCTTGCTAGTTGATGCTGCAGAAGGTCCGTTGCCTCAAACTCGCTACGTTTTGTCAAAGGCGCTGCATATCGGGCTACCGATTATTTTAGTTCTAAATAAAGTAGACCGCCAAGATGCCAGAACCGAAGAAGTTCTAGTCGAAGTTGAACAACTATTCCTAGACCTTGCAACCCATGATGATCACCTGTCGTTTCCGGTCATCTCCGCAGTTGCTCGCGAAGGTCGTAGCATGCTCGGTGTTGGAATGCCAGCGGCTGATGCAGATTTATCAACACTCCTTGACGCCATCGTCGCTACCATCCCTGAACCTAGAGCTGATTTGAATGCGCAAACTCGTGCTCTTGTGACCAACCTTGATGCATCCGATTACATTGGACGATTGGCAATCGGTCGTGTTCATGCGGGCAAACTTAAAAAAGGCGAGATGGTCGCACTGTGGGGCAAAGACTCAAGCGCCCAAAAGCCACCGCTTCGTCGTCGCATCGCCCAACTGATGGTTTTTGATGGAATTGACCGCAAAGAAGTAGATGAGGTAGTCGCGGGCGATTTGTTTGTATTGGCTGGCATACCCGAGGTTGAAGTTGGCGACACAGTCTCAGCATTAGATGTCACTGAGCCACTTGGTCGACTTGAAGTCGATGAACCAGTCTTGCGCATGAGTTTTGGCGTCAATACGTCTCCATACGCAGGGCGGGAAGGCAAATACCTGACGAGCCGCCATTTGCGCGAACGTTTGCAACGAGAGATTCTCGGAAACGTGTCAATTAAAATTGCCGACACTGATTCAGCGGACGTTATGTCTGTTGCAGGTCGCGGAGAACTTCAACTTGCTGTGTTGATCGAGAACATGCGTCGAGAAGGCTTTGAACTGCAAGTCAGTCGACCTGAGGTCGTCACTAAAGAAATCAGCGGTAAACGACACGAGCCGCTTGAAGAAGGAACTGTCGACGTTCCAGACGAGCACGTAGGTACTGTCACGCAGGCTCTCGCTCCACGCAAAGGCAAAGTGACTGATCTGCGCCCCGGAGACATCGGACGCAGCATTGTTTCGTTTGAAGCAACGTCTCGTGGCCTGATTGGTTTTCGTCTTATGTTGATGGCGGCTACGCGCGGAACAGCTCTATTGCATCAGCGTCGCGCTGGCTGGACACCTTGGGCGGGCGAACTTCCACATCGCGCTGGTGGCGCAATGATTTCAGATCGAATGGGTTCAACGACTGCCTATGCACTAGATAACTTGCAGCAACGAGGCGCTTTGTTCTTGCATCCCGGAATCGATGTTTACGAAGGCATGGTCATCGGAGAGGGTGCACGTGGCGAAGAAATGGTTGTCAACGCAGTACGTGCCAAAGAAAAAAACAACATCAGAACCCACAGTCACGATGACGGAGTAAAACTTGCCGCGCCGATTATTCACACCCTTGAGACAGCTATCGAGTGGATCGCTGACGATGAATTGGTAGAAGTTACCCCGAGCAAGATTCGTATTCGCAAGCGCCTATTGGGCCTTGAAGACCGTCGGCGCGCCTTCATAAAATAAAACAACATCGCCATGTTGGCGTTATTCTATTTTTTTCGTATTGCCGGATGCGGTAGAGGCACTCCGTACGGAGCCGACAGTTGCTGCGCAATCAACTTATAAACATTTTTACCGACTAGTTCGGTGATTTCATCTTGAAGAGTGATGAATGCCTGGTCTTTACCCACGTACGCATCGGCTGATTCAGTGCACCACCAATGGAATTCAGCACCGCCCTTACCCCAATCGCGCCGTTTCCATTCGCGCAGCACAGAAAGAATGTGGCCGTCTTCTTCGACGTGCTCTTCAAGGCGTACCGGAACTTGCCAACAGACATCAGGTTTCCAGTCCATGGGGCGTTCTCCGGCTTGCATTGCTCCGATATGTAGTGCACAGCCAGTTCCGCCCTCAAAGCCAGGCTTGTTATGAAAGATGCAGCCCCCGTCAACGACTCGAGTCTTAGTAGAGCCATCTTTAGCGGTAACGCTCCAGCCCTTGTCCTTGATTTTGTCTTTATTTTGCCAGTTGCGCTTTGTCAGACGCTTGCTTGACTCGACCACCGTTGCTAAATCTTTTTCACCTTCAAAGTGGGCGCCAAAAGAGCAGCATCCTTGCTGGAGATTACTTGCATCATCATCTAGAACACCTTTGCAACCTTCGCCGTAAATGCACTTGTAATTGGAACGGAAATAGGTGGCATCAATCATCCAGGTCCGATGTTCGTCGGGATCCTCAAAACTGATCCATTCATGAAGTTCATCTGGTATTGACACGAGATGAAACACTACCCTCATAACAGGCTCTCGTGCGGTATAGCCCAAAAGATACGAGAAAGTGAAGGGGTGTGTAGATGAACAATGATGACCTAATAAGTGAACTTGAATCGATCTCGAACAGATTGTCAGAGCGTGCTATCTCAGTTCTTCGTGATGCACTAGGCGGCGATGATCCGTCTCGTCCCGATCAAGAAAAGAAACTCACCCAGGCTCGCCGAGCCGTTGAAAAGGCGCTTCATCTTTTGCGCGGTATAACCGGCGACTACCAGTTCCATTAGCCCTAAAAGGTATTCAAGACGTTAATCAGTCTTCGCAGTTCTCCGAATTCGCGTCCACCAAATGAAAAGGATATTCGTGGCAAAAGCACGAAGTCGTCGTCATTGACCTCTACCTTGAGAGGGCCAGTTGTCTTGATAGTTCCCTTTCTGCACAAATGAGCAAACTGTTCGTTTAACTTCCCTAATTGGGCAGCAGTGGGCGAGCGCTGCAATCTAATCACAAGGACATCTCGCACAGACCTCAACGAGTGGTAGTTCGAATAGAACCCGATAATTTCTTCAACCGCTTCGTTGACGCTGTTGGTCACTCGGAAGAGTTCAAGATCAGCCGCCGAGACAAGCCGACGCGGAATCAGTTCACTGTTAATGAACTTCGAGACGCCTTCCCAAAATGGGTCACCCGGCAGATCGAGCAGGACGGTTGGAGCAAGAACGCCCTTTCCGGTCTGCATCAAAGTCAAGAGCTCAAACATTTCGTCGAGGGTTCCAAAACCACCAGGCAAACACAGAAACGCTCGCGATTCTTTGAGCAACATCAGCTTGCGGGTGAAAAAATATTGCATGCTGACGTATTTGTCGTCACCTTCAATGATCGGGTTTGCCGAAGTCTCAAAGGGCAAACGTATTGACACGCCAATAGAGTTTTGGCGACCAGCCCCGAGCATTCCGGCCTCCATGATTCCGGGTCCTGCACCGGTGACAACCATCCATCCATTATCAGCCATTTTTCTGGCAACCTGAGCGGTGAGGTCATAGAGCGGATCGCTCGCAGTAGTGCGAGCAGATCCAAAAATAGTCACTTTGGGACTGTCACGATAAGGGGCAAACATTGCAAAGGCCTCAGCCATTTCATCAAGTGCTGAAGACGCGATTTTCAAGTCGAGTGTTCCTGTGTTGGCCTCGCTGAGACGGTGCACGGTTGCTATCAATTTATCGAGCAGTTTTTGGTCACGAGGATGGCGAGCTGCTGGCATCAGTTCACGACTCTTTAGTGTTTAGTGCCTTGGTGGAGAGAGCTGTCATTAACTCATCAAAGCTTTTTTGAAACGAAGACACACCTTCGCGCTCGAGTACCGCAGCAACATCATCGACCTGAACGCCACAAGCACCCAAGGCGCCCCAACGCTCACGCGCACCATCAAGGTCGGCAGTAATTGTGCACTCAACCGTGCCTCGTTGGACAAAAGCAGCAAGGGTGGCCTCTGGGAGCGTGTTGACGGTATGAGGTCCAATCAACTCGTCAACATACATGGTGTCAGGGTACGCCACGTTCTTCGTCGAAGTTGATGCCCAGAGAGGTCGTTGCATTTGAGCCCCGTTCTGAGCAAGTTTTTTCCATCTCGCACTTTTGAATGTTTGCTCGAATAATTGGTAGGCGAGTCGTGCTTGCGAGATTGCCGCGGTTCCGCACAACGATAGTGCGTTAGGTGTTGCTATCGCTTCGAGTCGACGATCGATTTCTGTGTCAACTCGACTAATAAAAAAACTTGCCACACTGGAGATAGTTGAGATCGGCAGTTTCAGGACCAACCTTTTCTCTAGACCAGAGATGTAGGCGTCCATAACTTGTTGATACCGTTCCAAACTAAATATTAAGGTCACGTTGACATTGCATCCCTGCGCGATCATCGACTCAATTGCAGGGATCCCTTCAATTGTGGCCGGAATCTTAATCATCACATTTGGTCTTGAAATGCGGTTATGCAGTTCTTGAGCCGCCGCCAAAGTTGCTGTACCGTCATTGGCAAGAGAGGGATCTACTTCCACGCTAACGAATCCATCAAGACCTAAACTTGATTCATACAGTGGCTCAAAAGCATCCAGCGCGCCGTCGATGTCTTTTGTAACTAGATCCCAATAAGCATCAAGCGTAGACATTCCGGCGGCGGTC
Organism: Ilumatobacteraceae bacterium; assembly: GCA_009691255.1. Taxonomy (GTDB): domain Bacteria; phylum Actinomycetota; class Acidimicrobiia; order Acidimicrobiales; family Ilumatobacteraceae; genus UBA2093. Next base: position 32,893 of record SHUT01000002.1, on the reverse strand, counting down.
GCACTAGCAAATTGTTCGTCGTAGTCAGCAGAACCTTGGATTGCTTTTTGAAAGATTGTTGGGTTTGATGTCAGACCACGAATACCAGTGTTAATAATCGCATCAAGATGTCCAGACGTGATGTAGCCCCGCTGCAAATTGTCAAGCCACGGACTCTGGCCTTGCTCAGCAAACAAACGATGCAGGCAATCGCTCATCGACTGCCTTGATCTAGGACACCGCTCACCACGTCGACAACATGAGTTGCGTTGATGCCTAACTTGTCGAGCACTAAAGAGCCGGGTGCACTTGCCCCAAATCGGTCAATGCCTACGCTGGCAGTAGCCCAACGCGCCCAACCAAAAGTGCTGGCTGCTTCGACGCTAACCACAGGTACTCCAACAGGGAAGAGGCTCTCCTTGAATTGTGGCGTTTGTTTCTCAAGCCGATCCCAGGACGGCAATGACACAACTCGGGCCTGTATATTGCGTTGAGCAAGAGCACTAGAAGCTTCCAGTGCTACAGAGACTTCAGTTCCGGTTGCAACGATTACCACAGCAGGGGAGGCGACGTCGTGCACAATTGCGCCACCACGTTCAACAGCAGATCCATCAGTGATTGACGGCACATTTTGTCTACTCAAGATAATCGCTGTTGGGCCGTCGTGCTCTACTGCTGCGATCCATGCTTCGCGCGTCTCGTTTTGGTCGGCTGGTCTAATTACTTGCAAGCCTGGGATTGCGCGAAGCGTAGAGAGATGCTCAACTGGTTGATGTGTTGGGCCGTCTTCGCCAGCGCCCACTGAGTCGTGACTAAAGACAAAGATGCATTTTGCTTGCGATAGCGCAGCCAAACGAATGGCTGGACGCATGTAATCAGCAAAAACAAAAAACGTACCTGCGACAGGCAGAACGCCTCCGTGCATTGCCATACCAACCAATGCACTACCCATAGCATGCTCGCGAATACCGTAATAAACCTGTCTCCCTGCGGGGTTTGCGGCGCTAAAGGCCTCCGCCCCACCAATTTTGGTGCCAGTGTTGCCGGTTAAGTCGGCAGCGCCAGAAATCACTGTCGGTAATGCCTCGACCGATGCCTCGAGAATTTTTTGAAATGCTTGACGCGTAGCGAGCATTGACGAACTATCAAATTGTGGAAGTTTTGACTTCCATCCGTCAGTTGGTTCTAGTGAATAAACGCGCTCAAAATCAGCATGCTGTTCTGGCGTGCTGGCTTGATTCCATTCATCCACAAACGCTTGACCTCGGGCCTCACAATGTGTTCGGTACGCATTGACCAGGTCATCCGGAGCCCAGAATGGCTCGTCAGGGATAGCCATCACGTCCTTGGTGCTAGTTACATGTGAAGCGTTAAACGGGTTGGCATGAGCTTCGTGATTGTCTGTGTGATCGGGAGACGGATAACCAATGTGGGTGCGTAGCACGATAAGCGTGGGTGCTCCACGGTGATCGCGTGCCGAGATTAAAACTTTTTCAAGAGCGTCTAGATCATTGGCAATGTCTCCGGCATCAATGACGTTCCAGCCGTAACTATTAAATCGCATGCGCACATCGTCTGAACATGACAAAGATGTCGACCCATCAATCGTGATTTTATTATCGTCAAATATGCAGACAAGATTGTCTAACCCCAGATGACCAGCAAGCGAAGCCGCTTCGTGGCTGACACCTTCCATAAAACATCCATCGCCGGCGATGACATACATCGTGTGATCTTGCAGCGCTGATCCGTAGCGAGCTTGCAGATGTGACTCAGCAATCGCCATTCCGACGGCGTTAGCAAAACCTTGACCCAACGGTCCGGTTGTGACTTCAACGCCCGCAGTATGACCCACCTCTGGATGCCCTGGTGTTGCTGACTGCCACTGACGAAACTGTTTTATGTCTTCAATTTCGAGTCCGTAGCCCGACAAGAAAAGCAATGCGTACTGCAGAATCGACGCATGACCGCCAGACAAAATAAAACGATCGCGATTCTTCCATCCAGAATTCTGGGGAGAGTGTTTGAGAACCCTGCTGTACAACACATGGGCGAGTGGCGCCAACGCCATCGCCGTACCTTGGTGACCGCTCTTGGCGGCAAGTGGCGCGTCCATAGCTAATCCACGAATCACCGACACTGCCAGAGCATCTTGATCTGGCGTCAACTTGTGGGGCATTTACGAATGATAATCCCTTGGACTAATGTCAACTGTTACCAACGGCCTCAGATCCCAGTGATTTAAATTCTAAGCGGGTGTGGTCTTGGGAATCAGACGAATATCGGAGAACCGAACTTTGGCAAGACGTAATATCGTCAATGTTCGAATCACCCACCAACCTGGATCAATTTGATACCAGCGATGAGATAACCGCGGGGAAGAAGGTGCGGCGTGGTGATTGTTGTGCAATCCTTCGCCCATCGTGATGAATGCCAGCCACTGCAGATTTGTTGCTTGATTTGGGTGGGGGCGACGACCAAAATGATGACCCATCGCGTTCACTGCCGCTGATCCTGCCAAGTACACGTTGAGATGAACCAAAGCCGCCACGATTCCAGCCAAGGGACCAAGCACCACGATCAGAAATGCAATTCCTAAACCAAGTCCGGTCTTGTTGTGCGAAAAGAAATAGCGATCCCAGCGGTCGTCTGGCAGGTCTCGTGCGTACTTAGCGATCGTCTGTGGGTCCTGAACGCTTTTGCGATACATTGCCACGTTTTTTATCTGAACTGTTTTCCAGCCGTGCAGCACAGGGGAGTGCGGATCTCCCTCGACATCGGTGAAGGCATGATGTTTGCGATGCACCGCCACCCACTCTTTGGCTTTAATGCCAGTTGACACCCAGATGACAAACCTAAACACCATTGCGACCGGCTTTTTAAGCGTCAGGGCACGATGGCTCAAGGCGCGATGAAGATACACAGTGGTGCAGATATTGGCAAGCGCCATGACAATGATTCCGGCGACTGAACCGACCAATAATGACTTTAAGATTCCGCTCATGAGGTAACAATAGCGCACTACCTACCAGTAGGTAGGTATCTTGCGCTAGATTTAGGGCTATGTCCCAAGCCTCTTCATTCAGCAATAATCGAGCCGAAGACGACGCTCGTTCAACTAGAGAACTGATCATCGCCGAGTCATTGCGCTGTTTTGCCGAGTCTGGATACGACGGTACGTCCCTAAACGACATTGCCGCGGGCGTGGGTATAAGGCGACCAAGTCTTTTGCATCATTTCGCCAGCAAAGAAGCGCTCTACGCCGAAGTCTTTGAGAAGCTTCTGGCTGATTGGCTGGAACACCTTGACATCGCTGTTGCTGATCGGGCTCTTGGCTGGGCCAAAGTGGAGTTAGTTCTAAACGCTGGGTTTCAACTTTTTGAAGACACACCTGACTACGTACGCATGATGAGACGCGAGGCTCTTGATGGAGGAACACATCCTGGCATTGATCTTGCCGCCGTATTGAGACCATTGTTCGATGCTGCATCTGCATACTTCGACGCACAGATGGAAGCAGGGGTCTTTAAACGCCACAATTCGCGACATCTCTTAATTACTGGTTACGGGGCGATTCTGACGTATTTCAGTGATGCGGCTTTTATCGATGGCTTAATCGACGATGATGCACTTACAAAAGAACACATCGCTGAACACCGCGATCATGTGCTGTCCTTTTTTAAGTCAGCGTTAATTGGCTAAGCGCTTTTGCAAGGCACTGTTTTGAGCACCGTATTGAGTACGGTTGTGTCCTGTGTCTAGTCCTTCTCATACCTTGTCTGAATTTGATTCTCGCATCCTGCTGAGCTCCAGCGGCATACCGTTTGCTGCCCAACAACGTGTACTTACTGCCATCCAAGCTGCTCAGGCCGCGACACAAATGGGTTTTCCGGTGGTAGTCAAACTCGGAGGCGACAATGTTGCACACAAGACCGAGCGCGGATTAGTGCGACTGCGAGTGATGTCTGAATCTGATTGCGTGCAGGCCGCACAAGATTTACTAGCCAAAGCAACTCCCCAAGACGGCGAAGTACATCTATTGGTATCGGCAATGGTGTCGGGTGCTCGCGAACTGATTGCCGGCGTGCTTGTTGATCCCCAGTTTGGCCCGACGGTCATGTTGGGGGTTGGTGGGGTACTTGCCGAAGCGATCGCCGATGTTGTCTTTAGGCCCGCTCCGCTACAAGAGGGTGACGCCGTTGCCATGATTCGACAGATTCGGTCCCAGAAACTTCTAGGAGCTTTTCGGGGTGAGGCGGCGGTAGATCAAAACCAACTGGCTGAAATTTTAACGGGACTTTCTGATCTTGCGTGTAGTCGTCAAGACGTTTTGTCTATCGACATCAATCCACTAATCGTGCAATCAGACGGTTCTGTGTTGGCTGTTGATGGCCTCGTAGAACTGGGTGTACGTCAAACGCGCGACACGGCAAGACGCGCGACATTTACAACAGAACAATTTCTGGCGTTGTTCGAACCACGAGGTGTCTTAGTTGCGGGAGCATCAAGTCATCCTGGCAAGTTTGGTTTCGTTTCGCTTCATAATATTTTAGCGAGTGGTTACCAGGGTGCGGTTTTTGGCACAAATCTTCAAGGCGAAGAAGTTCTCGGGATTAAAACAGTCACTGACATCGCCACACTTCCCGATGATGCTATTGATCTTGTATTTGTGTGTACGCCTGCCTCTGCCAACCTTGAACTACTGCGAGCATGTGCACGCAAGGGAGTCAAGGCTGCTTTCTTGACGTCTGCTGGGTACGGAGAAGCTGGCGCGCAGGGACGACTAGATGAAGCTGAACTCGTGCGCGTGGCGGACGAACTTGGCATCTTGATGGCTGGTCCCAACGGTCAAGGAGTGGTTTCGACTCCAGTCAATTTGTGTGCGCAAATTGTGGCGCCCTACCCACCACGCGGAACAATCGCAGTCGCTAGTCAAAGCGGAAACTTTGTGTCGAGTTTTTTGAACTACGCGCGCCAAACCGGGGTCGGAATCAGTCGAGCTGTGTCGGCAGGTAATGCGGCGTCTTTAGGAGTGGCAGATCTGTTGGAATTTTATGCAACTGATGCTGAAACAAAAGTTTCGCTTGCCTATGTAGAAGGCATCACAGATGGGCGTGAGCTGATGCAACGCATCGGAGCAACAGTGCCCTCGACGCCGGTTGTGCTGGTCAAAGGGGGTGCTACGCAAATGGGCGCGATGGCTGCTGCTAGCCACACTGGTGCATTAGCCGCAGATGATGCAATCTTTGACGGTGCATGCCGACAGTGGGGTATTTCGCGTGCCGCAACTGTTGAAGAGGCCTTCGAGGCGGCTGCAACGTTTGCTACGCAACCTTTGCCACGAGGACCGCGCGTTGTGGTACTAACAACCGCGGGGGGATGGGGCGTTGTCACTGCCGATGCAATTGCTCGCGATGGCTTGCTCGTACTTGGCGAATTGCCTGACGATTTGAAAGCCTCAATCGATCAAAAACTGCCACCACGATGGAGCAAAAATAATCCTGTTGATTGCGCTGGTGGAGAAGTTCGTGACACCATCCCAGAGGTGATGGCATTAATCGCACAGCACGACAGTGTTGACGCCATCATTTATCTCGGGCTTGGTATTCAGGCCAACCAGGCACGTCTAATGCGCGAGGGCTCGTACTACCCTGATCACGGACTCGAGCGAATTGTGACCTACCACGAACGACAAGACGCGCGTTTTGCTCAAGCGGCTCATGACCTAATTGTCTCAGTTAATAAACCAATTCTCGTAGCCACAGAGCTTGCTGTGGCAGACCCGCTAAACAGTGGCGTAGTAAGTGTTATGAAAACTGGGCACATGTGCTACGCCAGCGGTAATCGCGCCGTCACTGCACTCGGTCACCTCTACCGATATTCAACCTTTGTCGGGAAGGCGGATTAGTTCTATGCGGCGTGCAGAGCGTCCTGTTCGAGTTGTTGCAATTGGAGGCTCATTGGTTTTAGCGCTTCTTTTGATTGGTCTGAGCTTGACCGCCAGCGTTGCAAGGCGAGTCAACACCAATGATGCTGTTGAACCCGGAACAACGCTATTGGTGCCGTTACTCTCAGCGAGACGAACACCAACAGTACTGTCGGCCATCACCCGTATCGGAAGGCTGACGTCTTCGCTGTCAGTGCTCAATAAACAACTTCCTCCAAACACGTGCCTCGCTGTTTCGTGGATGGGACGCTCTGTGACTTCGAGTCACGTTGACAATAAATACACACCAGCGAGTGTGATGAAACTTTTTACGGCCTTTGCAGCACTTCAGACGCTTGGTCCAACTCATACTTTTACGACCAGTATTAAAGGCGAAATCAAAGACGGTGTAGTAACTGGAGATTTATATTTCGTCGGAGGGGGAGACCCCTTGCTGGTGAGGCGAGATTATGTCGCTAATGAAAAATACCCGACATTGACACCTAGCTACATGGAGATACTTGCAGACGCTGTTGTTGCTGCAGGTGTGCGCTCAATTACGGGCACGATTGTGGGCGTTGATAATCGCTACGATGATGTGCGCTACCCGTCTACATGGTCTTCTGCTTTTTACGGCTCTGAAGGTGGGCCACTCGGTGCATTGATGTCTAGTGACGGATCAGCACTTGGTCAGGTTCTCAAGCCAGATGATCCTGCAATTGGTGCAGCTGATGACCTGCACTCGCTATTGGGACTGCGGGGCGTAGTTTTGAGTGGACAATCGATTCGCGGAAAAGTTGCCGATTCAGTCCCGACAATTGCCGAACTGACGTCAGCACCGCTTACCGACATCGTGCGGGAGATGCTCGTAAATAGCGACAACAATACCGCCGAGTTGTTGCTTAAAGAAATGGGATACGTCGTTAAAAAATCCGGAACAACAGCCGATGGTTTGGCTGTCGTGCTGGAGCAATTGAACAAGGCAAGTATTCCCATGACCGGAGTGGAGATTTTTGATGGCTCAGGCTTGACTCGCCAAAATACCGCCACATGCCAAGCACTCATGGCAGTTCTGACGCAAGAAAGTGCAACCTTGCCAACGATGCTGGCCGTGGCTGGCGAAACCGGAACGCTCGCTCCAGTCTTTGGTGGTCAATCCATCAAGGGACGTCTTGTCGCCAAGACCGGAACGCTGCGCAACGTCAAGAGTATTGCTGGATACATCCCGCTTAAAGGCGCTGATCCAGTGATTTTTTCGCTGATCATCAACAAAGTTGGAATTGAGAACCAAAGTCAATATCGACCGCTGTGGTACGCACTAGGCGACGCACTTGGTCGCGCGTCAGTTGATCCGCGTCCTGAGGATCTCGCACCATAGAAAGAAATGTGATTGGCTTGTGGGCATGATTGTTCCGATGTTTCCGCTTGGATCGGTTTTTTTACCAGGAGATCAAGTTCCGCTTCGTATTTTTGAACCGCGTTATGTCGAGATGATGCGCCAACTACTTGCAGGAGAAACACAAGTTGACATGTCTTTTGCTTGCGTGTTGATTGGCAGGGGCTCTGAAGTTGGGGGCGCAGACCACAGACGTGACATCGGAGTCATGGTGCATATCGAGCAATGCGTAGTGACGCCAGAGGGTGGTTACGCACTTGTCGGATTGGCTAGTGACATTGTCGTGGTGGATGAGTGGTTGGTCGATGACCCGTTTCCGCGTGCACGCGTCCAGACCCGAGCGAGCCTCGTGATTGACCATGATTCGATCACACACACACGGAAACGAATTAACGATGCCGCAGTGGCGATTGAACAGATCTTGCAGGGCATGCATGGCCCAAATATGCACGGCAGCGAGTCGGGGCGCGGCTACCTAGACGCTGACTTGCTCTCGCGGATAACGACCGAGAATAACTCCCTCATAGCAGCACTCTGGCATGTCACGCGGCACCTACCAGTTGGTCCAGATATTCGTTATGACTTTTTATCTTGTTTGACCTTGAATGATTTGATGGCAGAAGTTGAAATCGGCATCACCCACACCCAGGAAATGCTGGCTTTTTTGCGGCTCGAGCGTGACTAACGCCTAGCGCCGCCCAAGCATGTCAAGGCTGGCGTGTGAATGCGCTTTTGTGACGGTATCCATATAGGTGTGAGTAAGCCAGAATCATCTCGTCACATGGGCTCTGTTGATCGCGTTGTAGACCTTGTTGATTCCGTCAAAAAGTACGCCAGACAAGAAACATTGGGGCCACTCAAAGGGGCAGGTCGTTGGTTGGCATTTGGCGCAATAGGTGCTCTGCTGCTGGGCACGGCTCTTCTACTGGCCGTGGTGGGTGTCCTGCGCTTATCCCAAGACTTGGGCGGTAACGCCCTTGACGGTTCGTGGTCGTTTGTGCATTACGTCGTCGCTGTTGTCTTTAACCTAGTACTTGTTTATATCGCTATGTCTCGCATCGGCCAGACATCCTTAGAGAAGGAGAAATAAATGCCTAATGCAGACGGTCGCATCAGTCGAGACGATCTCGAAGAAAAATTTCATGCGCTACAAGCTGACTTACAGGGGCGACTCGGGGCGCGAAAAGATTCTATTCTGGCGATTGGATCGGCAGTCGGCGCGGTAGTTGTCATCTTGGCCTATTTGTTCGGTAAGCGTCGCGGTAAACGCAAAGGTGGTCGCGTCGAGATTCGTCGCTTCTAACACCGCCATGTTTCGTTTTCTAAGACGATTGATTTTCAATCGTTTCCTCTCTCGTTTCCTCTCTCGTTTTGTGCGACGACATAAAGGGTTTTCGATCCCATTCCTCATTGTCTGGGCAGTACGCATGATCAACAAAAATCGTCGCTCAGTTTTGAATGTTGCTGACATCGCAGACGGAGAAACAATCGTAATTACCAGAAAACACCAACGTGTCTGATTACAGCGTGTCTACATTTGCATCGGGCGAAAAGGCTCTTTTTATCGACAGCAAACAAAGACGCTATTTGCTCACCCTTGATGATGAAGGCGAGTTTCATAGTCACTCGGGGTATGTTCCGCATTCGACTGTCATTGGTCAAGAAACTGGCATCATCGTAGAGTCCACCAAAGGTGCCCGCTACTTGGTGTTACGCCCAACTCTTGAAGACTTCGTCGTTGAAATGCCGCGCGGCGCGCAAGTTATTTACCCCAAAGATCTTGCCCCAATCTGCTTGCTCGGAGATATTCATCCTGGTGTTCGTGTATGGGAAACTGGAGTCGGATCAGGAGCTCTGTCAATGACGATGTTGCGATGGGGCGCCACCATTGTGGGAACTGAACTACGAGAAGACTTCTTGAATCGTGCCCGTATCAATGTGCGCTCGTTTTTGGGTGAGGACGCCTTGAGTCGGTACGACGTGTCTCTTGGAGACAGCTACCTCGCTGCACCAGAAGGGCGTTTTGACAGAGTCGTGCTCGATCTGCCTGAACCGTGGCAAGTCGTTACTCATGCCGAGAGCGTGATGGTGGGCGGCGGCATCTTGATTGCCTACACGCCATCTATTACCCAAGCAGTGCAGGTGCGCGAAGCACTCAGTAAATTTTGGGTCGACCAGCGAACACTTGAAGTTCTGCATCGAACATGGCATATCGAGGGAATGGCAGTTCGACCAGATCACAGAATGGTGGCTCACACGGCATTTTTAACAACCGCGCGGTTTGTGGGAGCAAAAAGAATAATTGAATCTAAGGTTCAATAAAGATGCACTCGCCGGGACACTCCTCGGCTGATTCAACAACTGCATCAAGTTGGCTGTCGGCAAAGTTGGCAACGCCCTCGGCGCCCTGGGCTTGACCCTTGGCGGTGGCGTACACAGTTGAACCTTCTTTGACATATGCCAAACCATCATCAAGGAGCGTAAAAACATCGGGCGCAATCTCTTCGCAGAGACCGTCTCCAGTACAGAGGTCTTGGTCAATCCATACCTTCATGTGCTTCTAACTCCTTATTTGGCTCTCTTGGGGGGATTATCGGTCGTCTTTCAACATGCTCCGAATATAGCGGTCGATTCACTTTACACAACGGAACGCCAAAACCTAGGTTGCTGAAGGGATTACACAAAGCGAGGACCGTATGGCCTCGTTGCCGTCAACGGAATAGGGTCTAGCCATGGCGGATGAGACATTAGACACGGGGAGTGGAGAGCCAACCCAAGAAGCAGTCCCTGGGATTGAACAACTTCGGCACGAAATAGTTGAGCTTCGACATCAACTGACAGAACTACCCAAGCGCACGCAAGCGATCGAAACTCGTTTGCTCGAGACCAAGGGCCGCCTTAGTCAGACCGAAGCACACAATGAAAAGCTGACCATCTCATTAAAAGAAACTCGCCATCAAGTGGCGTCCCTGCGAGAAGAAGTCGACAAGTTGTCACAACCTCCATCTGCTTATGGCGTGGTGCTTGGCCTCAATGACGACAACACAATCGACGTGCTCACAAGTGGGCGCAAGATGAGAGTTAATAGCACTCCTGAAATCGATAGGGAAGAATTAGTGCGTGGCGCAGAAGTAGTGCTGAATGAAAGCCTCAACATCGTCGTTGCTCGTCGTCCCGAGATTACCGGCGATGTAGTAACGCTCAAAGAGGTCATGCAAGATGGCGTGCGGGCCATTATTAGTGGTCGCGCCGACGAAGAAAGAGTCTGCGAACTCGCTGATTCTTTGCGCGGTGTATATCTGAGGGCGGGCGATCTATTGCGTCTTGACACACGGACAAATCTTTTGCTTGAGCGTCTACCTCAGCCAGAAGTGGACGATCTGTTGTTAGAAGAAGTGCCCGACATCACTTATTCAGACATCGGCGGTCTTGATGCGCAGATCGAACAAATCGCTGATGCAGTGGAACTACCGTTTCTTTATCGAGACTTGTTTGCCGAACATTTGTTACCAGCGCCCAAGGGAATATTGCTCTATGGTCCACCAGGATGTGGCAAGACGCTTATTGCCAAAGCGGTAGCGAATAGCTTGGCCAAAAAGGTTGCTGCGAATAATGGTGACGAAAAAGGTCGTTCATATTTCATCAATATCAAGGGCCCAGAACTACTCAACAAATATGTCGGTGAAACCGAAAGGCAGATACGACTAGTTTTTCAGAGAGCGCGTGAGAAAAGCGAAGAGGGCTGGCCCGTCATTATTTTCTTTGATGAGATGGACTCGATGTTTCGTACTCGCGGGAGCGGAATCTCCTCTGATATGGAATCAACGATAGTGCCACAACTACTAGCCGAGATCGATGGCGTAGAAGGACTGCGAAATGTAATTGTCATCGGAGCAACTAATCGAGAAGACCTCATTGACCCAGCAATCTTGCGACCGGGCAGACTCGACGTAAAAATCAAGATCGAAAGACCAACTGCTGCGGCTGCGCATCAGATATTTGCTCGTTATTTGACTACCGATTTACCTCTGGACGAAAATGAGATCAAGACCATTGGACTAGGAGACAAAGAAGCAATGGTCGTCCGAATGATTGAACGCACCGTTGCTGAGATGTACCGACAAGACGCCGAGAATAAGTTTCTGGAAGTGACGTATCAAAACGGCGACAAGGAGATTCTGTACTTCAAAGACTTCTCCAGCGGCGCAATGATTGAAAATATCGTTCGTCGGGCCAAGAAACTAGCCATCAAGAGAGTGATTTCTGGAGGCCTAAAAGGAATATGCACTCAAGACCTCCTTGACAGCATCCGACAAGAATTTGTAGAACACCATGATCTTCCCAACACAACCAACCCCGACGACTGGGCGCGAATTTCCGGAAAGAAAGGGGAGCGAATTGTGTTTATTCGAACCCTTATGACTCTGGCTACTGACTCTGAAGCCACCGAAGGAGTGCGCGCCATTGAACCCGCAGCTACGGGTCAATACCTGTAGCGCTATGTCGATTTTAAAAGTATGCGGAATCGAGACTGAATACGGAATCGTTACAAGAGGATTTGACGTTTCGCCCGTGACGTCATCTTCGATGTTGATTAATGCGTATGCGGGCTCGATGAGACAGAAAATCGGCTGGGACTTCCTGGATGAACACCCATCAGTTGACGCCCGTGGTGCAGTGACGGATGCGTCGTACCCGCCCGAGATTGAAACACATCTCGTCAACGCAGTGCTTACAAATGGAGCCAGATACTACGTAGATCATGCTCACCCCGAAGTATCCACGCCAGAGTGCCTCACGCCACGAGACGTGGTTCTATATGACCGTGCTGCCGAGGAGATAATTCGACAGAGCATGATCACAGTAAATCGGCTCCTGCCAGACGGTCAAGAGATCAGCACTTTTAAAAACAATTCGGACGGCAAAGGTAATAGCTATGGCTGTCACGAGAACTATTTGATCGCACGCGAACTTTCTTTTGGACGACTTGCCTCCCATATCACGACACATTTTGTTACTCGCCAAATCTTTTGCGGCGCTGGAAAAGTAGGTAGTGAAAATGGTGCTCCAGAGGTTGCGTTTCAAATCTCTCAACGGGCGGATTTTTTTGAAGAAGAAGTTGGCCTCGAGACAACCGTCAAACGGCCAATTGTCAATACAAGAGACGAACCACATTGTGATCCGCAAAAATACCGGCGCTTGCATGTAATCGTCGGAGACGCCAACATGAGTGAGGTAGCCACTTTTCTTAAAGTTGGCACAACATCATTGGTTCTCGCCTTAATTGAAGACGATCAATTTCCGGATTGGTTGGTTCTTCGACACCCTGTCGCTCAGATTCAATCTGTAAGTCATGACATTTCCATGACGACGACTTGTGAATTGCAAGACGGGCGAAAGATGACCGCTCTAGAAATCCAAGAACAACTACTCGGTCACTGCCAAGAGTACGTACAGCACTATGGCGACCCGACTTCTGGAGACGCCAAAGATATTTTGCGTGAATGGGAGTCAGTTTTGGTGTGCTTGAAAAACTCACCCGAAAACGCCGCTGATCGCGTTGATTGGATTGCCAAGCGTCGAATACTCGAGGGTTTCGCCGTTCGGCACGGAGTCTCACCACTGAGCGCTCAAATGCGGGCCATCGATCTGCAGTATCACGATATGCGGCTTGAGAAATGCCTTGCCTTGCGTGTTGGCCTGCGCACCATAGTCAATATCGACGACGTTGAGCGAGCAGTCACGCATCCGCCAGTTGACACGCGGGCATATTTTCGGGGTACTTGCTTAGCCCGTTGGCCGCAAAATATCATCGCCGCTAATTGGGACAGCATTGTGATCGACACTGGTGATGAGATCTTGAGGCGAATCCCAATGATGGAGCCCCTCAAGGGAACTCGCGCCATCGTGGGTGATCTTTTGGCTTCTATAGCGACGGTGGAGGAACTCTTGTTGAGATTGGGTTCGACTGACGCTCCTGGTTGGGATCCTCTAATGATGCCCGAACCAGGCTGGTAATTCGTTCTGGCGGTGACACGACGTGTCATTGGTGACTACGGTGGGGTGATGGCCGAGCAGATACGAAAAACCACCGCACAGACAGAGCCCTCCGCCACCCAGACGGGCGCTGAGATTGATGCATCGACCAAGAGTGGACAACGCATCAAAGCAGAACTTGATGATCTATTAGACGAGATTGATGAAGTTCTCGAAACAAACGCAGAAGATTTCGTCAACAATTATGTTCAAAAAGGTGGGCAGTAGTTCTTCTGCAATTTCGTATGTCAATGCCTTATTTCACCCCAAGTCAAGATCCTGGTGCCAATTTTCAAGCACTCTTATCTCGGGTCGGGCTCAACGCTCAGCCTGTGAAGGGTCAAGCAATTGTCGATATTCCACATGCGACAACATGCGTCGCTGTCACATATCAGGGTGGCGTCATCATGGCTGGAGATCGACGTGCTACTGCAGGCAACCTGATTAGTCATCGTGATATGGAAAAGGTTGTGCAGGCAGACACGTTTAGTGGTGTCGGAATAGCAGGTGCAGCAGGTCCAGCAATGGAGATGATCAAACTATTCCAGTTGCAACTAGAGCACTACGAAAAAATGGAAGGTCAGCAACTTTCTCTAGAAGGCAAGGCCAATCAGCTCTCTACAATGGTGCGCGCAAATTTGCCGTCAGCGATGCAGGGCTTGGGCGCTGTTCCAATCTTTGGCGGCTTTGAACCTCGTCAAACAAAAGGGCGTCTCTGGGACTACGACATGACCGGAGGACGTTATGAGGAACGCGAGTTTGTGGCTATAGGTTCTGGCAGTTTGCACGCCGGCACAGTGATCAAGATTGGTTGGCGCGACCAGATGACTCGAAGCGATGCCGTAATGCTCGTATGTCGAGCGCTTTGGGAGGCTGCCGATGCAGATAGTGCTACAGGCGGACCAGACGTGCTGCGCGGGATTTATCCGATCGTTGCATCAATCTCGCAAGACGGTTGGGTTCCGGTTCAAGACGAAGAACTAGTACAGGTCTTTGAGTCCATTATTGCGCAAGTGAGATCACGATGACGATGCCCTTTTACGTGCCGCCAGAACAGCAGATGAAAGATCGTGCTGAGTTTGCCCGCAAGGGAATCTCGCGTGGACGTTCTCTTGTCGCTTGTCAGTACTCGGATGGAATTTTATTTGTCGCAGAGAATCCAAGCAACACCCTACGCAAGATCTCTGAAATCTACGATCGCATAGCGTTTGCTGGTGTGGGCAAATACAACGAGTTTGACCAATTGCGCCAAGCTGGCGTTCGCGCTGCAGACCTCAAGGGTTACCAATATGCTCGTGACGACGTAGATGCACGCAGTCTTGCAAACCAATATGCCCAGATGATGGGCCACATCTTTACGCACGATCAAAAGCCGCTTGAAGTTGAGATTCTTGTTGCCGAAATCGGACACGAACCTGCCAATGACAGGCTATTTCATATCTTGTACGACGGGACAGTGATGGATGAGAACAGATTTTCTGTTCTTGGGGGAGATGCAGACCCGATAAACGAGCGGATGAACACTGCGTATTCCGTAGGAGCAAATTTATCTGCCGCGCTTAAAGCGTGTGTGGCTGCGCTGGGTGGTCCTGACAAAACCTTAGCGACCGACGATCTTGAGGTCGCAGTTATTGAGCGGGGTACGAGTCGTCGCAGTTTTAGACGCATCGAATCAACTGAAGTTACTTCTTTGCTGGGGTGACGTTCGATGGAACGTCGGATCTTCGGTTTAGAAAACGAATACGGCATCACATGTACGTTGCGCGGACAACGGCGTCTTACTCCAGACGAGGTTGCGCGTTACCTTTTTAGAAAAGTAGTGTCATGGGGTCGCAGTTCTAATGTCTTTCTAGAAAATGGCGCTCGCTTGTATCTTGATGTGGGCTCACACCCTGAGTACGCAACACCTGAATGCGACTCCATCTACGATGTCGTTGTACACGATAAAGCCGGAGAACGCTTGTTGCAAGACCTAGTTCAGACCGCCGAAGAGCGACTTCAAGATGAAGGCATACGCGGCACGATTTACTTATTTAAAAACAATACTGACTCTGCTGGCAATAGTTACGGTTGCCATGAGAACTACCTAGTGCATCGCACAGAAGCGAGTCTTCGCTACGACGATGTCTTTATTCCGTTCTTGGTTAGTCGCCAGATTTTCACTGGTGCTGGCAAAGTGCAGCAATCTCCCCGTGGTGCTTTCTATGCAATGTCTCAAAGGGCAGAACACATTTGGGAAAGCGTGTCGTCTGCGACAACCCGATCGCGTCCGATCATTAACACCCGCGACGAACCACATTCCGACGCAGAGTTATACAGAAGACTCCATGTCATCGTCGGTGATTCAAATATGAGCGAATACACGACTTTTGTTAAACTCGGCAGTGCTGCTTGCGTGCTACGGATGATGGAAGATGAAACTGTGATTCTGCGCGATATGACACTCGAGAACCCGATTCGAGCGATACGTGAGATCAGTTCAGACATCGCCTGTCGAAGAACTGTGCGGCTAGAGAGCGGACGAGAAGTGAGAGCCGTTGACATCCAGCGCGAATACCTGAATGCGGCTCTGCAATATGCAGAGACCAACGGGTTTTCAGAGTTCGAAAATAAAGCACTTGGAATGTGGGAACACTGTATTTCTACTATCGAGAATGACCCTCTTAAACTTGATAGGGAAGTTGACTGGGTCATCAAGTTAAAACTAATTGAGGCATTCCGTAGTCGTCACAACCTGTCGCTTGATGACGCGAGAGTGCAACTTTTAGACTTGCAATACCATGACATCAATACACAACGAGGCGTGTTCTATAAGATGCAAAATAAAGGACTGGTTGAACGCATTTGCTCTGATGATGATATTGCCCGAGCTATGACTGACGCCCCGTCAAGCACTCGTGCACACTTGCGTGGTTCTTTCATCAAGGCAGCTAAAACGAAAAAGCGCGATTACACCGTTGATTGGGTTCATCTCAAACTTAACGACCAGCAACAACGCACAGTGCTGTGCAAAGACCCGTTTGTAGCAGTGGACGAAAGAGTTGAACGACTTATTGCAGGTTTATAGCCAAGTTCTTAGATTCTGGACTAGAATTGCATGTTGTGTCCCCTATAGAACCCGATGATTTGCCTGGCAACGAACCGCGCAGTCAACCAATAGGCAAACTCCTTAGAGATTGGGCTGTCGTTATTTTTATTGCTTTTGGGGCTGCTCTGTTAGTTCGCACATACGTACTACAGCAGTACTACATATCTGGCCCATCAATGGAAAGTACGCTTTTTGAGAAGGATCGAGTTCTTGTTAGCAAATTGAGTTATCGCCTGCACGACATAAGACACGGGGACGTCATTGTGTTTGACAGAGTGGCTAGCCAGGGGGCGTCAGTTGTGCACGATGATCTGATTAAGCGAGTAATCGGTCTCGCTGGCGACAAGATAGAGATCCAGTCGTGTGTTGTGTACGTCAACGGGACACCTCTTGACGAACCATACCTTGATGCAGGGAACCTCTCACAAGTCGTCCTTGAAGATAGATGCCGACAGCCAAACATGACGGCGATCACAATTCTGGCTGGTCAAATATTTGTCATGGGAGACAATAGACCAGAGTCGTTTGATAGCCGTTCATTTGGAGCCATCAGCACGCAGTTGGTCGTGGGCAGGGCCTTTGTAGTCTTATGGCCATTTGACAGTTGGAGATTTTTGTAGGGCACTTCACTCCAACGGGGCAATCTGTCGAACATATGAATCCATCATTCGATCGACATGGTCGCTATATACGCCATCCAATCCCATCCTAAAACCATTGTCGAGTACTTGATCAAATTGCATGTCCCAACCAAAAGCAAATCGCTCAAATCGATGTATAAGTGTTGTCAGACCACCGCTCCAATCGCTGTGATGCATGTTTAGGCAATCTATTCCGACTTCGCGCAGCGAAGCAGCACGACGCTCAGGGCCTTCGGTTATTTTTGCGAGGCGTGTCGAGTCAACAAGGCGTACATCAGGGTAGGCACTGCGTCTACTGGCAAGTTCTTGCCACTCTGGATGGCAAAGCCATAAGCGATCTAGAGGGAAACCAGCATTGCTAGCGGTCGTGTTTACTCCGTCAAAAGCGCGCAAATCTTTAATATCAAGACTTATGTGAAGGTCAGTGCCAGCGGTTTCAATAAAAGATTCAAAGGTCGGAATGTGTGCCGGCAGATGCTTGGCCATAATTTCACTGATTGGTTTCTTGCGAAGGCCCGACCGAACGACGCCATCATGATCAAGCACGAGTACACCGTCTGCTGTAACCCATACATCGCTCTCAAGTCCAGTAGCCCCAAGGCGCAAGCCCAGGGAGAATGCCGGCAAAGTGTTTTCAGGTAAATGAGCACGCGCGCCACGATGCGCAAAAGCAATCGGCGGGTTCAAGAGAGAAGGAAGTCGCTGCTGCACCGCGCCAGCGTAGGGGATGAGTCCTACACTTGTAGACGTGTTCAACCTTTCGAGCAGTGAGATCATCTTTTTGCTCATTTTGGGCCTCGTTGTGTTGGGTCCTGACCGCTTACCGGGCGTAATTCGCAAGGTTGGGCGGGTCTACAGCGAAGTGCGTCGAATGGCAAATGGCTTTGAGGCCGAGATGCGCGAGACATTCAAGGAGCCCCTTGAAGAATTGCGTGGCACCGCCAACACAATCAAGCATGGTTTTGGTGAAGTTGATCCCGAACCATCGCCTCCGATGCGACCCGAAAAGGCGGGGTACGCGAAAGACTCGTTGACCTCTGACGAGCAAGAATCACCACTGCTGCCAGATAGTCCCAAGGACCCTGATGCGTTTTAAACAACCACCCGTTGTGGGTCAAGAGATGACCATGGTGCAGCATCTCGGAGAACTACGAAAGCGTATTTTCCGTTCTTTGCTCGCAGTGGCAATCGGTGCCATCACATTGTTGCTGATGTACGAGCCGGTACTTCGACTACTGACGAGGCCCTATCGCGATGTATGCGCAAAGCGCGCCGACTTTAATTGTGATGGAAGTTTGTTCACATTAGGTCCACTAGACGGCCTAACTGCGCGCATGAAGATCGCAACCTACGGCGGGTTGATTTTGGCCCTACCTGTAATCTTGTGGCAAATCTGGAAATTTATTGTTCCAGCACTTGAAAGACGCGAAAAACAATATGCAATTCCGTTTATTGCATCGTCGCTCGTATTGTTTGCCACTGGCGGATACATGGCCTATTGGACACTTGACAAAGCGCTCGAGTTTCTTATCTCTTGGTCAGGTCCTGACGTCACACAGGCGTACCAAATTACGAAATACATCAGCCTTGTTTCGCTAATGGCTCTGGCGTATGGAATCGGCTTCTTGTCGCCGGTGCTTATTGTCTTCTTACAACTAGTCGGAATCGTCACGCCACGTAGACTTGTCAAGAATTGGCGCAATGCGATCATGTTTATTTTTCTTACAGCGGCTGTTATTACTCCGAGTGGAGACCCGATAAGTATGTTGGCGTTGGCAATTCCAATGACTCTTTTATTTGCCATCGCTGTATTCATCGGATGGCTTCTTGTTCGGCGTCGTCAGTCAGCATCGGCATGACCGATCTATCGACTAGTGCTGTTCGGGATCAATTCATTAGTCGACTTAAGTACGCTCCAGATCGGTTTCAGATAGATGCAATGAACTCTCTGGATGCTGGCGCGTCCGTCCTTGTTGCCGCCCCAACTGGTTCGGGAAAAACATTGGTCGCCGAGTATGCAATCAACCAAGCAATGGCCTCTGAGCAGCGTTCTTTCTATACGGCGCCCATCAAAGCGCTCTCAAATCAGAAGTTTCGGGATCTGTGTGATCTCTATGGCGCCGACAGTGTTGGATTAGTCACCGGAGACAACGCAATCAATTCAGAAGCGCCCATAGTCGTAATGACGACTGAAGTTCTTCGCAACATGATCTATTCTTCGTCACCTAGACTCGACCGACTAGGAGTCGTCATCCTTGACGAAGTTCATTTCTTGCAAGACACATATCGGGGTCCCGTTTGGGAAGAAGTAATTATTCAATTACCTCTTGATGTGCAACTGGTCTGTTTGTCGGCAACAGTGTCTAATGCTGACGAAGTCGGAACATGGCTGACCACGGTGCGAGGTCGTACCGATGTCATCGTAGAAAACAAACGGCCAGTCGAACTCGTGAACCACTTTGCGCTTGGCGACTCCACTACGAGTCGCCTATCGATGTATGACACAGTCGTCAATGGTGAAGCAAATGGTTCAGTTCGTCGTTTGCTCGATTCTGATCGCACAGTCGCTCGCTCCTCAAAAGTTCGGAGTAGAGGCAACCGGAAACGGTTCTATACGCCCTCACGACCCGATCTAGTAGATCTATTGTCGAGCGAAGACCTCTTGCCAGCCATCGTGTTTATCTTTAGCCGTGCCCAATGCGAGGACGCAGTCAACGCCTGTATTCGCGACGGAATCGTCTTGACTGATCCAGAAGAGGAAGCACGGATTGTCCAAATCATTAATGACAAAACATCTGACTTGACTACTGACGACCGCATTGCGCTTCGTTATGACGACTTCCTTGAACAAGCAGGGGCAGGGATCTCGTGCCACCACGCTGGAATGATCCCGATGTTCAAAGAAGCAATCGAGCAATGCTTTGTCGAGGGTCTTGTCAAGGTGGTCTTTGCAACAGAGACACTGGCGGTTGGTATCAACATGCCAGCAAGGGCTGTTGTTATTGAAAAATTGATGAAATTTACAGGCGAAAATCACATGCTTTTAAAGGCGAGTGAATTCGCCCAATTGACTGGACGCGCAGGTCGGCGTGGTCTTGATGACATTGGACACGCCGTCACTTTATGGAATCCGTTTATTACATTTGATCAGATTGTTGCACTAGCGCTGAGCCGCAGTTTTCGCCTTTCATCAGCATTTCGACCCACTTTTAATATGGCTGTCAATTTGGTTCGGGCGCATACTCGCCAGGGCACACATCACGTACTAAATCTCTCGTTTGCTCAGTTTCAGGCCGACAAAGATGTCGTGCTGTCAGAGGCAAACCTGCAGAGCAAGAAGCTGGCAGCTCTTGAACTCTCCAGACTTGACTCTGGAGTCTTGGACGATGTTGGTGAATCTCTTCCGATTTCGATCTCAGGGACTGAGCTAGAGATTGCACTGCGTGGTCTGCGGCCTGGGGACGTCGTTCTTTTTGAGTCAGCACCATTGCGTGGTCGGGGAGCCATCATCGCTACTGCCACCAGAAAATCAGGGACCCGACTAACTGTTGTCACGGCATCGCGCAAGGTGTTGCAACTCACGGCGACAGATTTTCAAACTCTGCCGCGACGCTCTGGCGGTATCGATCTGCCAGTGCCCTATGAACCAACCCAAACAGAGTTCTTGCGAGAAACTGCCAAGAGGTTAAACAAGGCCAAAGTTTTTGAGGAATTCATAGAAGAAACCGTTGTGATCGATGTCGCGCCCGAAACACACCCGCGCAGCACTCGAGAAAGACGTCAACAACGGCTACTTAATGAGATAACTCAAATGGAGCAGCGGATGACAACTCGCGCAGGTTCGGTAAGTGCTCGCTTTGATGAAGTTGTAGTGGTACTCGAAACGTTGGACTATATCCAGGACTGGAAACTCACCGACAAGGGAGTGTTGCTCTCGCGGGTATTTCATGAATCTGATCTGCTGATTGTTGAAGTTATTTCTAGCGGAATGCTTGACTCGTTATCGCCAGTCGACCTCGCCGCCGTCCTGTCAACCGTTGTTTTTGAGACACGCGGACCAGACGACGGTGGGCCCGTAAGATGGCCAAACGAAACTGTGACAAATAGATTCAAGCGAATAGAACGACTCACCATGCGGTTGCACGAAATCCAACGTGCTCACTCAATGAATCTGTATCGTAAGCCAGATGGTGGTTTAGCTTTTGAGGTTTCGCAGTGGGCAGACGGCAAAAATCTTTCAACAGTTCTACACCCCGACCTCACACCCGGAGATTTTGTGCGCTCTGTTCGGCAACTAATAGATCTCTTAAATCAAATTGCTTCTGCGGCACCTGATGAAAAACTGCGTCTCTCTGCAGCGCAAGCAGTCACCATGATGAATCGTGGCGTGGTAGCTGCTGGGATGAGTTCTGAAGCAGACGAACTGACATAGGTGTCGGAGACAATAATGACAATCAAAAAAAATTTTGAATGGGGAACTGAAATACCAGAATGCCCACCGTGTCAGATGGTTGCTTCGGACTACGACATGGCGCGACATCTGGATATAAAAGGCTCCAGCCTTTTTGTACTTGAAGGTGGATCATTGTTTGATGCATTGGGAAGCCCGCGCGCACCGACAATAGGTGGTTCAGCACGAATTCTGCCCATTGACGTAATTGCTGTTGTGGCGACGTACCTAAACTCGCAGAGCAGTTTCACCTCGGTTAATGACGTCCTCATTCGCAACAGCTGGCGACGCGGAGGTTGGTTGCGTGGTCCCGTGTTAGTAGTCACCAATACGGGCATGCGGCGGGGTCGCCAGATTGCATCTCGGGCTCACCCAAATGATGGTCATCTTGACGTCCTGTCAGTAGCGACAATGAATGCACGACAGCGTCTATTTGGATGGTCTAAAGCCAAACTTGGCAATCATCTGCCACACCCAAAAATATTGGTTTCGCGTTCGACGCATCTTGATTTAGCTGTGTCCGCAGAGCAAGTCGTTGTGATTGACGGACGCCGCCTCGACCAAGTAAGGCGCATCACTCTCACGATTGTCCCCGATGCTTGCCACGTCTTGATTGCGTCAGGCTCTATTCTTTAGTTCATCCTGTGCCCAAAAAGAGAGATCCAACCATGACAACTGACGTAGAGATTTTAAAACAGCAAGCGTGCGCCGTCGTTGACTTAATGGCGACGGAACTGATTGAGATAAGTCACGATATCCACGACCATCCAGAGCTCAATTTTCAAGAGCATTACGCCGCAGAGCGCCTGGCGCGCGCGGCAACAAAGCACGGACTAGATACGACTATTGGCGCATACGGAGTCGCGACTGGTTTTGCAGCGGAGCATGGAAATGGACCGACCGTTGCAATTGTGTGCGAATACGATGCGCTACCTGGCATCGGACACGGTTGTGGTCATAACGTAATCGCCGCCGCCGGCATAGGGGCAGCACTCGCTGCGACTGCTGTCTGTGACTCTGCAGGTGGTTCAGTGCGTCTGCTCGGCACGCCCGCCGAAGAAGGTGGCGGCGGAAAAATATCAATGGGTCGTAACGGGGCCTTTGATGGCTTGGCAGTAGCCATGATGGTTCATCCTGCTGATGCTGACTTATCAACAATCGATGCAATCGCGATTCAACAACTTCTGGTTGAATACACAGGACGCGCATCACACGCCGCCGCCGCACCCCAGTACGGCAGAAACGCTCTTGATGCAGCAGTGATGGGCTACATCGGAGTTGCTGCACTCCGACAACACATCGCCCCCACAGAACGAGTGCACGGAATCTTTCTGACAGCAGGCGATAAACCAAACATAGTTCCGCGTGAGTCATCAATGGATTGGTATGTTCGCTCCGACACAATCGCTACTTTGCAACCACTCAAGAGTCGGGTGTTGGCCTGCCTTGAAGCTGGCGCGCTGTCGTGTGGTTGCACTATGACTCATCAATGGGATGATCGTCCTTATGCCGACATGCTGACAAATGGTCCTCTAGTTGCGTCGTATGTCACGAACTCAGCAATGCTTGGCCGAATCGTGCAAGACCCACGGGAGTGTGGCCATGCAGTGGTGGGGAGCACCGACATGGGCAATGTCAGCCACCTGGTTCCGTCAATCCATCCAATGATTGCCATCGCTCCCCAGGGCACTGCAATTCACACAGAGGATTTTGCAACATACGCTCGCAGCCATAGTGCTGATAAGGCAATCCTTGACGCAGCCAAGGCGATGGTGATGACGGCGATTGACTTTTGGACTTCTGCCCAAAGGCAAGCGCTCGTAGCAGAAGTTTTTTCGCGCGAGAACTCATCCACAAACGTTCTGTGAGCGGTATCCACAGTAGGCAACCCTAGGACTCCTAGGCTGATAAATCGTGACCGTCTACGTTCCTGAAGAATTTACTGACCCTGAGGCGCAGATTCTTCGGCGTTATTTCACCAATTTAGACCTGCCTGTTTTTGCACTTGTCAATCTGCCTGAAGTCGTTAAGGGTGCTCTATTTGCTCGATACAGTCGCAGTCCACGCACCTTGCGACGATTATTTCTAGATGAGTTCGTCGGAGATCTTGATATCACCGGCGACACAAACATCGACGCAACGATAGGCCTGGAACGCGCTGAGGGATTATATGAAAAAGTCTTTTTTGAATACGGCGATGACTCTGTTGCGCAATTAGGTGGCGTACATCTGGCCTGCGAGCAGGCGTCGAATATTTTGACAAAAATTCTGGAGTGGGGTCGCCTGATGAGTTATCTCGAGCAGAGCACTCGCTATATCTCCTATGACGAACGACTCGGAGGGCGATATCGGTTTTTCCGAGATCCCGATATCTTGGCGAGCAAACTCGCCAACCGATACGTGGGCGACATGGATCGGATGTTTGATTCTTACAGTGAACTTGCCAATAAAGTCACCGACCATGTGCGTCAATCAGTGCACCAAGTCGATGGTGTGAGCGATTTTGTGTTTCGTCAAGCCACTCGCGCTAAAGCCCTCGACGCAGTGCGCGGTGCTTTGCCCGCAGCATCATTGTCAAATGTTGGCATCTATGGCAGTGGACAGGCCTACGAGCAATTGCTTCTGCGTATGCGCGCTCATCCATTGCCAGAAGCGCGTCATTATGCCGACTTGATGTTGGGGGAGTTGCGTAAAGTGGTGCCAAGTTTTCTTAAACGCGTAGATATCCCTGAGCGCGGTGGCGAATGGTCTCAGTACATTTCCGATACACACGAAGACACTGCAGTATTGGTAGATGACCTATTTAGTGACCAGATTGCTGACGAATCAGACGAAGTCACCCTCGTTGACTTCGATCCCGATGGCGAGAATAAGGTCATCGCTGCGATCTGTTACGCCCAGTCCCATCTTCCTGAATCGCAAATAATGGCTCTAGTGGATGCAATGTCTACCCAAGACAAGACATCTCTTTTGCTGGCCTATGTGGGTGATCGCAAGAATAGGCGTCATCGACCAGGCCGAGCTTTTGAGCGAACTGACTACCGTTTTGACATCCTGTCCGATTACGGCGCTTTTAGGGATATGCAGCGACATCGGATGCTGACCATTGAGTGGCAACCCCTGACTCCGTATCACGGTTTCACGCGGCCTGAGTTGCTTGTAGACGCAGGGTGTGCTGATCAGTTCGACGAGGTCATGGAACGCTCCAGAAGCCTCTACGAGGCTCTAGGGGAACACTTCAGTCTGCAAGCGCCCTATGCGGTCTCGATGGCCTACAGGATGCGCTACGTCATGCAATTCAATGCCCGGGAAGCCATGCACATGCTGGAATTGCGGTCATCGCCCCAAGGGCACCCCTCGTACCGACGTGTCTCACTCGAGATGCACCGTCAGATCTCAAGCGTTGCCGGACACAGGGCAATCGCGGCAGCAATGATTCACATGACAACCGAGACACCAGAGCTAGAACGCCTTGATTCTGAGCGCCGAGCCGAACAGCGTCGTTCTTGACCAAGGCGATACCAAGCCCCCACAGAAATGGGTCAGTAAACGAACTTTAGAGATAATTTGCTGCAATGCGCCTGTTGACGCAGTTTTGTGCCTAGTATCCCGCCGCGCGCTTAGTTACAAAAGATCTCTGTGACCAATGCCGCAGTACGCAATACACAGAAAGACAACCATATGGCTGCAAAGAAAAAAGTAAAACCCACAAAACCCACAAAACCGAGTGAGGTTATAAACCCAGCAGACGCCGACAACGACCCAGAAGAGCTTGACGCTCTCGAGATTGACCCCGAAATACTCGATGATGAAGATGGGGAAATAGACGAAGAAGAGTTCGGCGACGATGTAGAGGGCGCAGATGATCTAGACGACGACGCCAGCATGGGCGCAACAATCGTGATTCACCCAGGCGCAAGTGACGACGACGACGAAGAGGATCTGACAACTCCAGATGACGTCGAAGATGATCTCAGTAAAATATTAAAAGAAAAGCTCGTTGCTACCGAAGATGAGGTCAATGAGGATGAAGAACTAGAAGTTGATGAGCGAGGTTTAGCCGACGATCACCTACAGCCCAAACGTGACGATGAGCAACTCTGCTCAAGTTGTTTTTTACTAGTGCGCAGTGCCGCTCCGATATGTCCAGTCGGAGACGATGACTGTCCTATTTTCGTATCAAAAAATGACGAATAATACGCCACTGTCCGAGATGTCTGCCAAGGCAGAGGAGTTCATCGATTCTGTACGTCGCCAAGCACCAGCCGCGCGCATGATTGGAGAATTTGCTGTAAAACAGGGTTGGGACATGTTGTTGCAACGTCTACAAGTGCGTCCAACAGGCGCCGCTACTTCTGGCCCAGAAAGGTCAGTTGCAATTGTTGAACCCAATACTGACGCTGGGCCTTTTATCGACTACAGCACGCGCACCGCTCGACAAATTATTGAGACACTCACCACCTTGACACCCCTCCTGCAGCGAAGCATCCTTGAATATGAGTTAGTGCACCGCAACCGAGTCACTGTGATACAGGCTTGCCGACGTGCACTTGGGGACACGATCTAGCGTGTCGCTCGTGTCAGTGGAGCGTGGCCAAGATGCCGATCTCGGCGTTCTGCTTGAACACCGTTCTCGTTCTGCGATCGAGGCGCTGTCAATGCGCGGGGACATTGATGTCTTTGTCAAGGGCGACATTACTGATGAATTATTCTTTGTTGCCCGACTCGACGACACAATCGTTGGTACTTTGGTTTGCTCTCTTTGGCGCCTTAATCACTGGTGTATCAGTCATGTCTATGTAGAGCCAGAGGCGCGTGATATCGGCACAGCCGACGCGCTCATGCACGCAGCACTCGCAACTCTGGGTTCTTTGGCGGGGCGTATTTATGCTCAGGCTTTGCCCGGAGACAGAGCAATGAAGAATCTATTTGAGCGGCACGGATTAACAGCCCGCACCATTGTGGTTGGACGCGACCTTAGCGGCCCTTCCACTGAGGAGCACGCTTCTCAATAAATGCAGTAAGTCCTTCTTTGGTATCTTCTGACTGCAAGACCACTGCGAATTCGGCATTCGTCATTTTCTTTAGAACTTCATCGGTTTCGTATGCAGCAGCAAGAACTACTTTGCGACTCGCATAGACAGCAAGTGGTGCCGCCAAACAGATCTTGTTGGCAAGTTCGAGGGCTACTTCAACAGTTTTACCTGGCTCCGTGAGTCGATTAACGAGACCAAGTTCGTATGCACGTTGAGCGGGTAGTGGTTCACCAGTCAAGATGACTTCCATTGCCACTGCTTGTCCGATCGCGCGGGGGAGCCTGAAAAGACCGCCAGCGCCGGCGATGAGATTGCGTTTTACTTCTGCCAGTCCAAAAGCAGAAGTTGTTGACGCCACCACCATGTCAGAAGCCAGGACGATTTCGCATCCGCCCGCAGTGGCCAGTCCGTCGACAGCGACAATGACTGGTTTTGTTCGTACACGATATGCATAGCCACCAAAACCACCCCTCTTGGTGTTGAGCGCACCAGCATCGCCAGAGTTGATCGCCTTTAGGTCAGCGCCTGCACAAAATACTGGGTTCTTTTGACCATCTGTATTTGCGGTGAGTATGCCCACCCAAACATCTGGATCAGCTTCCATTTTATCGATTGCCGCTTCAAGGCCTTGGGCAACATCGCCGTTGACTGCGTTGCGAGCTTCAGGACGATTCAGCGTGATGACTGCTACTTGACCACGACGTTCATATAGGACTATTTCTGACATGTGTTACACGGTAGTTGCTTGCCGCTGCGCCGCAAGATTCGGACGCGACTAGGCGTCGGGGGATTCAAGAACCACTGGCTCTTGCGCTTCAACCGTGACGGCGATGACTTCTGGCGCTGTTTCAGCGATGACTTCTGGCGCTGTTTCAGCGATGACTTCTGGCGCTGTTTCAGCGATGACTTCTGGCGCTGTTTCAGCGATGACTTCTGGCGCTGTTTCAGCGATGACTTCTGGCGCTGTCACTGGCACTCGTTTAGCGGGAGCTTCTACAGTCTTGACTGGTTTACTCGTCGTGCGTCCAGGCCTCAATGGTCGAGGCATCTGTTTTTTGGCAACAACGACGACGCCAAACAAGGCGGCAACTTGAGGCATTAGTGGCGCTAGGCGAGTCACTGTCTTGGTCAGTTCTTCCGTCACTGTGGTGGGTAATGCGACGGGAACAATGCGCGCATGCACTGGAGAGAATGCAGCCGACTCCAGCACAATGATCCAACGATCAACGAGTAAGTCCGCGGTAAGTGAAGCGCTTACAGCAGTCGCAAGTTGATTACCAAGTTCTGTCGGAAACGGGAATCCAGCTTTGGGCGGCATAGATGAAGCATTTAATGCTCGCACAACTCTGCCTACTTTAAGAGCAAGCGTAATATCTTCTAGCCAATTCTTGATCTCTTCATCTTGACGACGTGCGAGCGACAACTTGATTGCAGCTGCAAGTGTTCGAGTGGATTGATCGCGAGCAATTGCTGGATTATCACCTGCGACCACCAACGCCCTGAGATCGCGCAAATCAATTTCGGACATGATTTTCTCTGCTGCTTGGGCGCGATCAAGCCATTCGGCAACACGCAAGCGGGGCAACAACTGCTCGGCGATTGCTACTAATCCGTCGGCCGGAATAACATCGCGCCCAGCCGCTAAGGCAACTGCATTTTGTTCGGCAACGCCAGCACGAACTGCTGACAAACCGCCCAACAAGACACGCTCGGCAACTGCTCGTTGAGCCTCTGGAAGCGCAGTCAGCACAGCGTCAACATTGACTCGCCCTGCACGAATGCGCTTTGCTTTGGGACGCTGAGGAGTTTCTTCTGGAACTTCAAAATGTGGACGACGTGGACGATCTGATACTGGTCTGTCAGAGCGAGGCTTATCAGAGCGAGGCTTATCAGAGCGAGGCTTATCAGAGCGTGTGCGATCACCGGCTGGTGCATCAGTGCGTGTGCGCGGTGGACGGTTGCGATCTGGTGCGCCATCAGAGCGTTCGCGTCGGGGTCCACTGCGAGGACCATCACTATGTCCGCTTTTTTTCTGAAGCACTGATGTAACTGGCTCGAATTTTTTATCACTTGGAATCAGCGACAACATGCCTGCTCTAGCTGCCTTGGCCTTTAGTGAAGTCATCGTCAAGACGCGGCTTCCGTCGAGGTCTGTTTCTATCTCAGCGCGCAGGGTCTCATTTACTGTTGCTCCATCAGGGACGATGCCTGAATCAACGACTCCTTTGGGCTCGCGGGCTCCGGCGGCGCGCCATGTCCAGGTTCCATCAGGACGCTTACTGGTGAGTTCAATTTCAATTCGACGAGACATAGCGGCAATACGGTACCTGCTGATAAGCAAATTGGTACGGTAGGGCATGCCCATTTATGCACTCGGTGATCAAATTCCCAATATCCACGAAACCGCCTATGTCCATCCTGATGCAGTGGTCATCGGTTCAGTCTCTATTGGAGCCCAAAGCACCATCTGGCCGAGTGCTGTTTTACGCGGAGACGACGGTGAAATTTTTATCGGGGCCCGCACAAGTATTCAGGACGGCGCGGTGGTGCACACAACACCTCAATACCCAACAACAGTGGGCGATGACTGTGTGATAGGACATCTTGCCCATCTCGAGGGTTGTCGTATTGCAGACAAAGCACAGGTAAGTTCAGGCGCAGTCGTGTTGCACAACGTAACCGTTGGCTCTGGTGCAATTGTTGGGGCAAATGCTGTCGTTCTGAACAACACGGTTGTTCCGCCAGGGTCACTCGCAGTAGGGGCGCCAGCAATTATTAAACCTGATCGTGCTAGTCAAGAAGATATTGAATTTGCTGCAATGGCATATGTCGCCAAAGGTAAACGCTTCAACACATCTCTTCGACTAATTAAATAGACATCACCCAACGTTGCGAGCACGAACACCGATAGGCGCTATCAAGCGATAACCAGCACTGTGTCGTTCTTCTTCGGATTCTCCGCCCCAAAAACCGTACTCACGATGGCGACGCGCAAATGACCTGCAGTCTTCAAGGACTGAGCAAGAAAGACACACTGCGCGAGCCTGGGATTCGCGGCGCTCACGAGCTTGAGGACGTTCGGCTGCTGCTGGAAAAAAAATGTTCGACAGGCCACGACACGCGGCCTCAATTTCCCATGATGTTTCTTCCCACGGCCTTGCTGAAAACAAATCTCCGATTGCCATATTGCCCCCTGTAGGTACATTGTCACCTTAGTCCAAAGGTTGTACAGCGGAAAGAAATCCGAGAAATTCAATTACGCAATCACATAAATTCGTAAATTTTTTCAGTTATCCACAGGGTTGAGCCACTGCCGTCACTTTTACTAGCCCAAAACCGCGGCTACTCCCGCCACAAAGGCGTCAATATCGGTAGGGGAGGTGTCCCAAGAAGTCATCCAACGCACCTGATTCTGGTCTATATTCCAATCCCAAAAAAAGGACCATTCTTGAAGTTTTGTTTTTGCTGGGTCCAAGATGATGGGGAACAGGCTATTGACGGCAGGTTTGTCTATTCGCAAGGACTCAAATCTCTTTGTTTTTTCAAACAAGATTTGTGCCGAACTATTGGCAGCAGTCGCAGTAGAGATCCACAGATCGTCACTCAGTGCCCGTACATACTGCGCTGACGTGAAGCGCATCTTTGATGGCAACTGTGTTACTTGCTTATGCAAGTACTGAGCATGACGACCTCGATACTGAGGAGCAATGAGCACTGCTTCGGCATTGAGCATTGCATTCTTTGTTCCTCCGAAACTCAACGCATCGATACCGGCTGCAAAGGTCATTGCGCGAAACACGTCACGTGTAGCACCCATCGCGGCAACTGCATTGGCAATACGTGCTCCGTCAACATGTACTCGCATGCCGTATTGGTGTGCTGTCTGACAAATCGCTTCGATTTCTGCGACTGTATAAAGCGTGCCCAGTTCTGTTGGTTGTGAAATTGAGACCACGCCTGGTTGGGCGTGATGAATACTGCCAAGCGCATGCGCAGCAGACTCGATTTGTTCGGGCCGAAGTTTTCCGTCGGGGGACACAACGGTTTGCAACTTGACTCCAAGAATACGTTCAGGCGCTCCGGTTTCATCGACAGCAATATGAGACCATTCGGTACACAAAACCGATTCGGCTCTGTCAAGCAATATCGCAAGAGCCAAAATGTTGGAGCCAGTGCCTCCAAACGTGAACAACACGTCAACATCACAGTCAGCTAATTGACTAAATCCTCTAACGGCAAGTGGCGTAAATCGATCATCTCCGTAGGCGAGTTCGTGGCTCACATTGGCTTGGGCAATTGCCCCTAAATAATCCGGATGAATGCCGCTGGCGTTATCACTTGCAAATAATCTTTGAGGTGGAGCTGGCATTGACACGACAATGATTGTAGTCGTCATTAGTATTTCGTCATGATGAAATCAGACAAGCGCCCTGACAAGGCATCTGATAGATGCCGGTGGTGTCGGCGAGTACTGGCTGCCAAAACTGGCCCAGGGCGACCTCGTGAATTTTGTAGTCAGGCCTGCCGACAGTGGGATTGGGTCGCCAGCCAGAGGTCCAAAGAGCTTGCCCTAACGGAGAACGAACTTGTTGTCGCACGGGACGAACTTGATGACTTAAAAGACAAGATATATGTCCTGAGTTGCGCGATTGAAGACGTTCGTTCAGACGTATCAACAAAGTCACGCGCAACTAGAGAAACCCTGCAAGAGGATCTTAAATGGCTAATCGAGTCTGCAGAGCCTGTAATCGCTAGCGACCTCAGACCACAGGCATTGTAGGCGTTTCGCCACAGGTCAGACTTAGCCCATAATGCCCGTTATGTAATATTCATAGGGGTTTGCGAGTTCATAGAGTACAGATATGGCATTTCCCCTGCTCGGACCCGGTCGCACCCTTCGCCGCATTCAAGAAGAACTTGAAACCATGCGAGTTAATGATGTGGCGTGGCGTGATGGTCGTGCATTTACCTTGACCTACAGCGCGGGTACAGATGTGCTTGAAGTTGCCCAAGATGCGTACCAAAGATTCGCTAATGAGAATGCCCTCAATACCGACGCGTTTCCCAGTCTGGGCACAATGGCCAAAGATGTAGTTGCCACGGTTTTGGGCTGGACTCATGCCCCCGACACAGGCAGCGGGTTCATGACCTCTGGGGGCACAGAAAGCCTCCTCTTGGCTGTGCGTGCGGCGCGCGAGGGACGACGAAACCAAAGCAAAATCTGGTCGGATCTAAATATCGTTCTGCCGACATCAGCCCACGCCGCCTTTGAAAAAGCATGCTCGTACTTTGATGTCACTAGTCGTCGAGTCGCAGTCACAACAGATTGGCGCGCCGATGTCCAAGCAATGGCTGATGCCGTAGATGACAAAACGATTTTGCTTGTGGCCTCTGCTCCGCAGTATCCCCAAGGCGTTATCGACCCAGTTGCAGAAATCGCTGCACTCGCCCGCGCCTCTGAAATCAATTGTCACGTCGATGCGTGTATGGGTGGAGTCACGCTCACCTATCTCGAACGACTCGGACATGACATTGCTCCCTGGGATTTCCGGGTTGACGGTGTTACCTCAATTTCAGTTGATTTACATAAGTACGGTTACACATCAAAAGGCGCCGGAGTTCTTGTGCATCGAACAAAAGAGTTGCGCAATGATCAAACCTTCGTCACTGATAATTGGCTCGGAGGCACATACGGCTCCAGCGGCATCCTCGGAACAAAATCTGGTGGACCCATTGCATCTGCCTGGGCTGTCATGCATTACCTCGGTGACAACGGCTACGAGCGAGTGACTGAATCGGCGCGCACGACAGCTCTTGCTATCGCCAATCACATTGATAGACATCCATCTTTAGTTTTGCTGGCACAACCTGACGCAACTCTCCTTTCATTTACAACCAGCGATGAGCAATTAGATATCTTTACGCTTGCTGACAACTTGCGACGACGTGGTTGGTATCTCGACCGACAAGGGCCTCCCCCGTCACTTCATCTCACCGTTAACGCAATCCACAATAACGTCATGACGTTATTCCTTGCGCACCTCGATGAAGCGGTATCTGAGAGCATGTCGGGAGCTGACGCAAGTCCAGGCACATCTCGGGGCGCTTACGGAACTATCGACTGAATACTTATTTCCAATCAGCATCGACTACTTCCGAGCATGCTCGATTTCTTCGTGCGGTTCGTCTATTCGCTTTTCCTTGCGTCCACTGAGCATGCTTTGGCGAATCTTGCGGATCCCGAGTCTGGCTCCCATTGTGAGAGCTGAGATACCACCAGCAGCAGCCGTCACCGCCATACTTCCTGATCCAGCATCAATGCACTGCAAACAACCAAGCAA